>JAWOIM010000119.1:0-3784 GCA_046484685.1 Chloroflexota bacterium
CTTGATATAATTTTCGGCTTCGGCCAGCGTCAGCTCCGAATCCCGCGACAGGCGATAGGCGCCCATGCCGTAAATCAGACCAAAGTTGACCGCTTTGGCAAAACGGCGCTGGTTATAATCGACGTCGCTCACGTCAATGCCGTAAACGGCCGCTGCCGTCGTCGTATGAATGTCCTGCCCCTGGCGAAACGCCTCCAGCAGAGCCGCGTCCTGGCTGATGTGGGCCAAAATACGCAGCTCGACCTGGGAGTAGTCGACGGCCAGGAAATAATGACCCGGTTTGGCCACAAAGCCGCGCCGGATCTGCTGGCCTATTTCGCTGCGGATGGGGATGTTCTGCAGGTTGGGATTGCTGCTGGCGATACGACCGGTAATAGCCCCGGTCTGGTTGAAGCTGGTGTGCAGCCGGCCGGTGTTGGGGTTAACCAGTTCGGGCAGGGCATCGACGTAGGTGCTTTTTAACTTGCCCAATTCCCGATGCTCCAGAATCAGCTTGATAATGCCGGTTGTGTCGGGCGAACGCAGCAATTCCAGAACGCTGGCGGCGGTGGAGTAATGGCCGCTCTTGGTTTTACTCACCCCGTCGCGGGGCAGCCCCAGCTTACCAAACAGAATGTCACTCAACTGCTGCGAGGAGTTGAGGTTGAAGGGTTCGCCGGCGATCTTGAAAACGGCCGTTTCCACCTCCCCTAATCGCTGTGCCAGTTCCTGCGACATCTGTTCAAAAAAGTCCAGGTCCACGCCAATGCCCGCCTGCTCCATGTCAGACAAAATTTCAATCAGGGGCATTTCAATGTCCAGGATTTTGGCCAGTCCTTTCTCCTCAATTTCGGCCCGCAGCGGCTTGACCAGGCGCAGCGTAATATCGGCATCGGCCGCACCGTAAGGCGCTGCCTCTTCAATGGCCACTTCGGCAAAACTGCGCTGCTTCTTGCCGGAGCCAATCAGAACGTCAATGTCGGTCATCTCGATGCCCAGTCGGTGACGAGCCAAATCCTTCAGCCCTTTGTGTTTGCTGCCGGGATCGGTCAGCCATTCGGCAATCATCGTGTCAAAGCCAATGGGGGTCACCCGCAGCCCATACTGATCCAAAATTGTGTAATCATACTTGGCATTGTGGGCAATTTTGGGGATGTCGGGGTTGGTCAGCGGCGGTCGCAGGGCGTCGAGAACCTGCTGCAGCGGCAGTTGGCCTGCGGCCAAATGGGCACCGCTGTCGGCAAAGAGGTTCATCTGGCCGCTGGTGGACTGGGCCTCCCCATCCAGGTGGCCGACGGGAATATAGTAGCCTACCGGCGACTGCACGGCCAGGCAGAGACCAACCAGTTCGGCCCGCATTTTGTCCAGGCTGGTCGTTTCAATGTCGAAGCTGATGACCTGAGCCTGGTTGAGCCGCTCCACCAAATCGGCCAGTTGGGCCTCGGTACGAACCAGGACAACTTCGGTACTATCATAGTCGGCGGCCGCTTCGATGATGGCGGCGGCATTGTCGATCCGTTCCAACAAGGTGTCGGTCAGGCTGCGGAACTCCAGGGCGTGGAACAGGGTGAGAACGGTTTCGGGATCGAAGTCCTGGCTGACGCAGGCGTCGATCTCTAGCTGGATGGGAGCGTCGGTGACGATTTGAGCCAGTTTGTGGCTGAGGTAGGCCTGCTCGCGGCCGGCAGCCACTTTTTTGCCTACGGCTCCTTTAATTTCGTCAACATGAGCAAAAATGTTATCAAGCGTGCCGTACTGGTCTAGGAGTTTAACGGCCGTTTTCGGCCCCACCCCCCTGATGCCCGGAATATTGTCGCTGGTATCGCCCACCAGCGCTTTATAATCGACAACCAGATTGGGTGGCACCCCAAAATAGTCAGTCACGCTTTCGTCATCGGCGAAGATTTCAGCCGGCCGGTTGCCTCGCGTGGGCAGTTCGATGCTGGTGTTGTCATCTACCAGTTGCAGCAGGTCGCGGTCGCCGGTGATAATGTGGACCGGCACGTCGTGGTCTTTGGCCTGGCGGGCAATCGTGCCCAGTACGTCGTCAGCCTCGTATCCGTCCAGCTCCAGGACGGGAATGTTGAGGGCACGCACCACTTCCTTAATACGCTCAATCTGGATATCCAGTTCGTCGGGCATCTTTTCCCGCGTCCCTTTGTACTCCTCAAAAATCTCGTCGCGGAAGGTGGCCCCTTTGTCAAAGCTGACGGCCAGGTAGTGGGGCGGATTGTTGCTGAGAACCAGATCGATCAGGGTGCGGGTAAAGCCGTAGGTGGCGTTGGTCGGCTCTCCCTCTTTGGTGGTGAAGGCTTCCAGCGGCAGGGCATAAAACATGCGGTAGGCCAGAGCGTGGCCGTCGATCAGGACTAACTTGTGTTGGGACATACTTGCTCCTCTGTAAATGTAACCCAGGTTGTTAACCTGAAAAAGCAGCAGGTTGGCAACCTGCGTTACGTTTTCATTCCTGGCCACGCCGGCCATTTGCTGGTGAGTCGCGGCGCGTGTTGTCTCCTCTACAAATGATGGTCAAGCATTCCTGCTTGATCACGCAAACTGGATAGTTTGCGCTACAAATTTCCGTTCATTTGCTCAGCCAAAGATTGACCGCTATTATAGCTCATTTGTGTTATGAATAGTAACGAATTGTTTTTACCCGATGATGAACGGGCAGAGGCACGGTCGGCCCAAGCGGGCGACTATTATTTGCTGCTGGTACCTGAGGATACGGCCGTTACCCTTACCTGGCAACGGCCGTTGCAGCAGCGTTTTGGTGGCCAATGCACTGACCCAGTCCATGTTTCGCTGCAGCGTTTTGTATGTGAAAATGAAGCACGAATACAGCAGTTGGCCGACGCTTTAGAAACGACCCTGCTGCCCTACCCGCCCATTCCCATTATCGGCCGTTCTCTCTTCTCTTTATACAGCGATTTTCGTCAGGAAAACATTCTGAAATGTGAGGTTGAACGGCCGGCCGAATTGGTCCGGATTACCCAAACTATCAACCAAATGTTGGTCCGACTAAAGATCGAGACAACCTTTGCTACCGCTTCCACCTGGATTACTGTTCTGGACGGAATCGACAAAACTACCGAGGACCAGATTCTCTTTCCTCAGCCTTTGTTTATGGCTACCCGGCTTTTATGTTCCCAAATCGTAGGTACAGGCCGCTACCGTGTCGTGTGGCAGTTAGATTTTGAGTAGAACAACCTGGAGAATTATATGGAATTTGCTGTAAATTATTCGCCACCACTGGTGGATTTGCTGCGAGACGGCCGTATTACCCTTGATCGCTTCAAATGCCCCGCCTGGCCGCAAGCTGTGGCTGAGGCCCAGGCAGTTCACCCCTGTTATGTGCATTTGCCCCTGGACGTGGGCCGGGGCATGGGGGGCGCCATTGATGGGGAAACCAAGCGGCCAGCCGACTGGCACAAAATGGAGTCGCTGCTGGCGCAGACCGATACCCCCTTTGTCAACCTGCACCTGGCAGCGCAAACGGCCGATTATCCCGACCTGTCTCCAGATAGTACCCGGCCGGCCGATATTGAGCGTGTTACAGAAAATTTGGTGCGGGACGTAACGGCCGTTGTCAAACGTTTTGGCGCGGAGCGGGTCATTGTAGAAAATCTTCACGGCCATGCCCAGACTCATCTGCAAGCTGCCTACTTGCCCAACGTGATCAGTGCCGTCATATGTTGATATCAGAAAAAGAAGTATAAAAATATTTTCCATTTGGAGAAACATTAACCTTGTGTGTTCCAGGAATATTCGTGAGCTGCACAATATCATCACCATCAAAATCAAC
>JAWOIM010000253.1:0-3281 GCA_046484685.1 Chloroflexota bacterium
ACAGCCAGCAGACCCAGCAGCAGCGCCAGAGGAGTTAGCAAAGACATAATTGTCAGGATCATACCACAGAAATAAAAAAAGGCCGTTTTGATGCTCTCAAGCATCAAAACGGCCTTTTGACTATTTACTGTTTAGGCTGCCAGCGCTACCAGCGACGGCCACCACCACTATTGGAGTAATCATTACGGCGGTTGCCACCACCGCCATTTCGGCCGCCACCACCAGAACGATCTTCACGCGGCTTGGCTTCGTTGACGCGCAAATCACGGTCGTCAACCATTTTGCCATTTAAGGCATTGATAGCCGCGTTTGCCGCTGATGCTTCCATTTCTACAAAGCAGAACCCACGAAAGCGACCGGAGTCACGATCGGTGATCATGGCCAGCGATTCTATATTACCATACTCGGTAAACAGATCACGGACCTGCTCTTCGGTGGCATCAAACGACAAATTTCCTACGTACAATTTTTTCGACAATTTATTTCTATCTCCACATATTGCCCGCTTTGTCACAGCCTGAAGGCCGGATAAACGGACATATAATAAACTTAACCTCCACAGCATACACCCATTTGCCAGGAATACGACCTAATGACCCATTCTGAAGGCAAGTACTCATAAACATAACCTACGGAATTTCGCAGTTTAAGGCTTTGAGGTCGGCGTGCCACTCGGCCTCTGTACGCGGTTTGCGGGCGCAAAAGTTAATGCCCACTGTGCCGAAATTGGCTGCGCTGCCCGCCTGCGGCGCGCCGCTAAAGACATCTTTACGCCAGGTAATCTGAAAATCGACAAAACCGGCCATGACAACGGTCATCTGTAACTCTGCTTCCAGCAGAGCGCCGGCGATTCAACCGGTCCAGAGATCAATGTTGCGTTTGGCACTCTCCGGTACTTCTTTTTGCACCAGGATGTCGCCGATTTGTAAACGGCCGTTGGGTTTTAACACCCGCGCCATCTCCTGCAAACCGGCCATTTTGTCCGGCATCAGGTTCAACACACCGTTGGAGATAACCACATCGGCCCATTCATCATCCACCGGCAGTTCCTCGCCATACCCTTCACGAAAGATGACGTTGTCCAACCCGGCTTCGCCGGCCGCCTGCTGTGCTTTTTTCAACATGGCCGGCGTCATGTCCACACCAACAATCTGGCCGGTAAGGCCAACCATACGGGCGGCAATCAGGCTGTCGATGCCCGCGCCGCAGCCGATGTCCACCACCCGTTCGCCCGACTCAATGGCTCCCAAACTAAATGGGTTACCCGTCCCGGCGAAGGATTCAACGGCCGTTTCCGGGATGCCGTCCAGCCATTCATCTTTGTAATCTAACAGGCGAGCTAACGGCCGTCCGGTATGGAAGTGAAAACCGCGCTCAGGTTCTAAGGCTACCGCTTCATATTCACCCTGAATAGCCGACCGCAGCTTGTTCAGGTCCAACCCTTCACCCTGAATCACATTTGTTGTCATCTACAAATACCTCTTGGCGGTTGGTGCGATCATAGATCCGACCAACTCACCACTAATTTAGCAACAATTGTCTACAGGGTAACAGGAGGGTCTCCCACAATTCTTACACCGATCTTACTTCTATACTACCTGAACGCTTACTGCGGAAGTTCTGAATCTAAATATCTAACCCTCCCAACTGCTGGAAAATTTGGTGGGCTTTTGACCGGGCAGCCTGGGCTTTGGCTGTGTCATCCTGGCCGTTACGCCGGTAATAGAGGCTGGCTATTTGGTCCAGACAGCGGGCGGCTTCATAGCTGTAATTGGCGATGCTAAACTTGTGGCAGGCATCTTGATAGCAGACCAGGGCCTGGGCCAGATCGCCAGCAGCAGCGGTTACTTCCCCTTTGGACTGTTGGGCCAGGGCCAACCAGGTGCGGCTGCCATACTCTTGAGCGGCCTGCTCTAACTGTTGGTGGAAGGATTCGGCCGCTGCTAAATCTTCCTGCGCCAGACGGACGCTGACGGCTACCGGCAGCAGCAACGCATCACAGGTGGCGCAGTGGCCGTGCCGCTCACTCATGGCCAGACCGGCGGCCAATGCCTGATCGGCCGCTTCCACATCGTTCGCTTCCAACCGGTTGCGGGCCATGGCGGCGTAAATGCGGGTCAAACAGTGGGCACGCATGACGGCCCGCTCCGCCACAACAGCCCCTTCCTCTAGCGTAATCCAGCCCTCTTCCAATTGACCTTTGGCCGTCTGCAGGACGCCCAAACGCTGGCAGGCCAGCGCTTCGCCGGAGGCGGCCCCGATGCTGCGGTATAGTTCAATCGATTCACCCAGCGCCTTTTCGGCCTCTCCCCAGTTACCAGCCTGGAATTCCAAAGCGCCGTTGAAGCATTGGCAGAGGGCAATAGCGCGAGGTGCGCTCATGCGCTGCGCCTGGGCCAGGGTGGTATCAACCGTTTGTTTGACTTCTTCGTACCCTTTATCACCGTACAGGTGATACTCCCACAGTCACAGGTGGACGTCGAAAGTGTCGCTTACGTCCAGGGCAGCACCGGCAACGGCCGTTCGCTGCTCCTCATAGGCCAAACCCTGCTGCCATTCACCCAGAGAGTGGCAGGCCAGAGCCAGCATCTCAAAGGCGCGGGCGATAGCCTCCGGTTTATTGAGCCGTTCGGCAATGGTCAGACTGCGCCGGGCCAGGTCAAAAGCAGCCTGGTACTCATTGCGGTGCCAGCGGACCTGGGCCATGTTGTAGAGAACGTCGGCAAATTCAGACGCATCCTCCTCAGCGTCTACCTGCGCCAGAGCTGTTTCCAGATGGGTCTCCGCCGGGGCCGTGTCGCCGGTTGTCAGCAGGGCCATGGCGGCGCCACAATGGGCACGGACCCGGTCATGGCGGGCGGGCTGCCACTCTGGGGACGGCGGCAGGTCGAGAGCCTGCTCAAAATAGGCCACGGCCCGTGGCGTGTTGGCCAGAATCTTGTGCCACCAGCCCAATGATTCCAGAATCTTCCAGCGTTGGGCAGGGTTGTCTAAGCCTAATTCATCCATCAGGGCCAGCGCTCGTTCAAAGTTGTTGACGGCTACGTCAAAAGCAAAGACCTCGGCTGCATTCTGGCCCGCTTGCAGCAGATAAGGTAGAACGCGCTCCCGTTTTTGGCTGCGTTCAAAATGATATACCAGGCTCTCCAACAGCCGGCCCGGTTCTGGATGCCGTTTCTGCCATTCTTTCTCCAGGGCGGCGGCCACGAGCGTATGGAGGCGAGTACGCCTGGCCCGGCTTTGGGCCTGATAAAGCACGTGGCGAATCAGGCCATGGCGGA
>JAWOIM010000335.1:0-6173 GCA_046484685.1 Chloroflexota bacterium
ACGACCTCACGGGTTACTTCCATAACCTGCGGTTCGCTACAAGCGGCTAACGCCAGCGGCAACGCTAAGACGAAAACCAGGGTAAGTAATACTTTCTTAAACATTTGGTATCTCCTCCATTTAAGTGAGATATATTAGGTGCAAAATTTGTAAAGGTAAATCTTGGTTAACAGTTCTTTATCCGCCTGGCCATCACCTCCCTTAATTACTCGACTCGTTAACATGAGTTTGGTCCAAAGCACCTTGCCGTACAAAAGCAAGATGCCAGCTTTTATATCCCTAAAAGCTGGCCGATCCTATTCACAACAGCATATTTCTTGTTTACAAGTAGTGGTTTTTTCATTTTTGGGTTGGGACTTTGATAATCCAGTTAATCACAACAAACTATACCAACAGCATAGGATGATTCCAATCAGCCACATTATAACACAGTGTGGATTTATATGACAAGTTTCTGTCAAATTCGTGGCAATTGCGTGACATTATCGTTTGCCTAAAATAATGGTTGGGTCGTAGTGACCCTCGTTATACATGGTAACCAGCCCCCTTGATGAGATAGTTGACCTATTTCATCAAGGAGGCGGCTTCAGGAGGAGGAGATACTTACGGCGCTGTGACAAACAGGATAGAGTCAAAACTGGGCATAGCAACCCGTTTAGAAACCACGATAACTTCTAAGCGGTTAGAACCGGCTGTCAACGCACCAGTAATTTCAGCATCAAGAACGATTTCCCATAAGCCGTCGGCTACGGCCGTTGCTCCACCCACATGAGCAATATCGCCGTTGGCGTCAATGACCAGGAACTTGACCTCGGTTACATCCTCAACGGCGTAGGGGGCACCGGCAAAGTCAGCGAAGACTTCAAAGACAGCTTCACGGCCAATGTCTACCCGGTTCGGTCCGTCAACCGCAACTTCAGGAATAGCGGCTGCGGCAAAGCGATCCCATTTGTCAGACGGATCCGGATGGTTGGCATTACGCTGCAAGATAACCGTTCCTTCTACAGGGAAAGCACGCTCCAGGTAAAAGACACCGGTACCCAGCCAGAAGTGGCCACGGGTACGATGCCATTCAGCCAGGTTAGCGTAACGCTCGGCAGCAGCATCTTCGGAGATGTACTCAGATAAGGTCGGTGCATAAGGAATCGTGTTACCTTCCTCAACAGCCATATCCAGGTAGTTACGCAAAATGCCAACTGTTTCACCGGCAATGAAGTTAAAGCGGTCTACTTCCAAGTCAGAAGCTTTGGCCTGGGAGAAGACGGCAGCCTCATCGGCTTCGGCAAAAACAGCCACAGCTACATTGTGCCAGGCACCAGGGCCTTGTACATATTGGGGCCACCATTGGTTGGCAAATGTATTGAGTTCTGCATCCAACTGGTAGTTGTTGGTGTAATGTTCTATGATCAGCGGATCTTCAGATACAATGCGCACACCACGGAAAGCTGACATAAAACTGTTAAAGGGAGCGACACGCGCCGCATCGTAGATAGCGCTTTCTTCTTTGGCCCGGTCGAACTGGATGATCATGTGCATCACAAAGTCAGCGACAGAGAGCGCACTGCCATCATGCCAGGCAACCGTATCAAACATATCTTCGGGGTAGTAGACGGTGCTCTTGAGCAAAGCGGTAGGCGTATCGGGGTATACTTCAGCCACGGTCAAGAAGCGCTGCTCAGCGGCATCCCAGTCGGCCCAGGCATCTTCAGGCACTACAATCTCAGAAGCAAACTCCAGTTCCACCCAATCCAGGGTTTGGGCAATGGGCAAACCTGCTTGCGCCACTATTTCGGCCCGTTCAACTCGATTGGGCAAACCTAAACCAGTATAAGGATCAAAAACAACAGCCTGTTCACCGGTACCGCGGAATAACATGGCGTCGAAGAGCCAGTTACTACCGGCAACCGGGTTCCACGGCTCGGTCAGAATGCTGGGCAGACCAATACGCATGGACCCACCCACTTCGCCAGTCCGGCGCAGGGTGCTGGCCCACAGACTGCCGCCGGCTACACCGCCAAAGAGGTCAGCAGCCACAGATACCTCGGTCCGCATGGGGGTTTCACTGGCGCGATGGGTGGTCCAGACACGATAGGAATCTCTCATTGCCATTTCCAGCGCTTCGGCCATCATTTCACGCCGCTCATCCAGCGTGGCAAAGTCGTTGTTGTCCAGGCGCTGAGCCAGGTCATAGTAGTCAGGATCATTGACGTAAGCACTCCACAATGGGCTAGGCTCACCCATATCGGTGTAGAAGTAGGCAAAGTTACTGCCCTCATTACGACTGACCAGGATGGCCGACCAACCACCGGTATAAATGTGCCATTCGCCCAAAGCCGGATCACCAGAATACCAGATGGGGGATGCTTCGGCAGCGGAACGATAATCACGAATCGTGGTGAAGCCGATATCTTCCAACTGGTTGGCCACGTAATCACCAATCTGCAGGCGGGTGTCTTCGGTGCGGATAAGAACTGTAATCTCCACCGGGTCACCATTGTAAGTCCACAAATCATTGTCCATCTCGGCACCCAATGCTTCCATCTCGGCACTAATCACATCAACAGCACGATCCATGTCGTAGGCATAAGCGGCTTCTAAAGCACGGGCCACATCAGCCAGACGAGAATAATCACTACCGGCCGGAGAGATGGGCAGCCAACGCGGAATAGCCAGGCCGCTGTACAGTTCCTGCGCGATGTGCTCACGGTCGATCAACCAGTTCATGGCCTCACGAATCTCTGCCACGGCAAAGGGATTGAGCGACCCATCTTCAAACTCAGGACCAACGGGATTAAAACTCAACTCGTCGTACAGGCCAAAGTTGCGTATGCTGGTCAGCTCCCCAGAGTCGGCAACACGGGTACTAATGTTCGGGTTAGCAATACCGGTGGCGAAGATATCGAGGTCACCGGCCAACAAGCGCGTGACGGCTGCATCATTTGATGGTTCTTCAACAACCACAACTGTATCCAGCCAGGCACCGCGACGATCCACTACTGCCGGCTCAGCGGGCACTTCTGGCGCATCCGGCTCAACCGGAACCTCAACCGTTACTACTATTTCAACAACTTCACCATCGCGGAATTCTGTAACCGTTTCGGTAACCACTTCTGTTACGACGACTTCGCGGGTCACTTCCACGGTCGGTGGTTCGGTACAGGCGGCTAACGCCAGCAAGGCTAACATGGCTACCACTAAAAGTAATATCCTTTTTGTCATTTAACACCTCCACTTAATGGTATGTATGGGTTTGTATAGTTTTTACATAGTGGGCTGCAATCTTTGCAGAGTGTACCATAAAGTACATATTGGTGTCAAATCAGTGACGCAATGGTGGCAAATTAGTGTCATTCGGGGGTTTGTATGTACAGCCGGGCGGAGCTTAAGTATGGGAAACACTTAAACAGGACGTAAAATAATTTCTAAGTCAACCGGTTTAGGATGGCTGCCCTATTTCCTGCAGCCATCTGGTTAGGGTTGATACCAAGTGATGGCTAATGGCTTGAAACACTGTCAGACTCTGATTCCCGTGGTGTAACGCACCATCTATATCTTGCCGCTCCAGGGCGACCTGGGCTAAGCCAAAATACGCTTTGCCTTCTAATTCTTTAGCCCCTATTTCCAAACCAATTTCTAATGTCTGTTGGAAAACATCGAGGGCTTTAACCCATTTTTTTTCTTTCATGTTTAACTTGCCTTGTGAAAGCAAACAGTGACCAATTAGCCAGCGGTTTCCCATGTCATGAGCTAAAGCCAGCGCTTCTTCAAGATAGGCGGCCGCTTCTTCGTTGTTTGCGTTATGCTTGACAGCTAAACTACCCAGACTATTTAGTAAGGTGACGCTCAACTCCTGGTAACCAATAGCTCGCGCTTCGACCAATGCTTCTTTGAAATAAGTTTCAGCTTGCTGGTAGTGTCCGCGACTGGCGGCGACTTCGCCCAGATTTTGGAGTAAGCCGCCGATGAGGTCCCGGTAGCCCAACGTCCGCGCCAGAGCCAAACCTTCCTGGTAGTATCGTTCAGACTCTTCATAGCGGCCCTGTTTGAAAGCCACAACGCCCATATTGCCCGATAGACTAATGATGCGCGCCTGATAATTCATTTCTCTAGCCAGCATTAATCCTTCCCAATAATACCGCTCGGCCTGATCGTAAGCGTCGCGCCTGAGAGCTACCGAACCTAAGCTTTGCAGCATTGAGATGATTTGTTTGCCATGTTTCGCTTGCCGGGCCAGCTTTAAGCCTTCCTGGTAATAAGCTTCAGCTTGTTCATAGCTACCGCGCTTGACAGATAAAATTCCTAGTTGGCGCAATAAGCTGCTATACAATTCTGAGTGAAGTTCCGGAGACGTTATACCCAAACCTTGCTGAAAATAGCTATGGGCGTGAGCATATTTACCCGCCTTGACCATAATCTGACCTAGCGAAAGCAGCATCCGGCCACATTGTTGCTCATCTTCTTGCTGTTGGGCCATAACCAGGCCCTCCTGCAGGCAGCGTTCTGCTTCTTCGTAATCTCCGCGATTCTCAGCGATTCTGCCTAGATGATTCAATAGGGGGATCAAATGGGTGACATCATTCGCTATTTGGGCAGCATCAGCCGCACGTAATAAATGTTTCCACGCTATTTCGTTTAGACCTAGCGTTTCCAGATAGTCGAAAATAGCGACAACGCCCCCAATTAGTAAATCTGGCAGATTAAGGCTAAAAGCAGTTTCCAGGGCGATCAGCGCGTTGTTTATCTCCGGCTCCATGACAGCAGGAACTTGCCTGTTTTTTTCCATGAAGTTAACGAAGTAGGCTACCATGCGCCGGTAAATGGTATGGTCGGTTAGCTTTTCGCGGGCATAATCGTGCAATAATGGGTGAAGCCGATAACGGCCGTTGCCACTGGATTGAATGAGTGAACGACAACCGAGCGCGCCCATGATTAGTACGGCCGTATCATAGGGAACGTCATTTATTGCTGCTGCTGCTTCCAGGGTAAAATCTTCACCGGCGAATACGCCCAGCCCGGCAAAAAAATAATGCTCGTCAACGGATAGCGATTCACAACTCATATCAAATAGCACGCGTATAGATTGTCCTTCCTCCCGCACAGCGTCCAGTCGGGTGTTTTGCACTTTTAATTGCTGTAAAAAATTGTTTGCCGTGAGCGTTGGCTCCGCAGCAATACGCCCGGCCGTGATGGCCAGGGCTAAAGGCAAGTGCCCCAGTAAATGAGCGATCTCAATTAATGTTTCCTGTTCATGCTTTGTTTTAGCAGTGCCTAAAATGTGCCCAAACAAGGCCAGCGTGTCAACAGCATTCTCAGCAAAAGGCCGGATATGTAGTTGGGGCGCGCCTCGGGCGATTTTCAAATCTTTGTGCCGACTAGTCATCAAAACGGCGCAGGGGCCGTTAGGAGGTAAGAGCGGTTCAATTTGCCGGCTGTTTTCGACGTTATCCAGCACTAATAAAGCCCGCTTATGCGCCAGGATGCCACGCACCGCCTGACTGCGGCCAGCAATGCTGGTGTAGGCGCTCACGTCTTGTTCATAAGCGTTGGCCAGAAGCATGAGAATAGACATGGTATCGGCCGTATCCACCCGTGTCCATAAAACGCCGTCGGTAAAGTGGGGACGTAATTGATAAACCAGATGGGCAGCCAGGGCTGTCTTGCCCACGCCCGCCATGCCGCACAACGTATAGACCGAGGTGTGGCAATCTTGCAGTAACCACTCTTGCAAGAGCGCGATTTCTGTTTCACGCCCCACAAAATAAGGCAAATCAGGGATAACTTGAAAAGGAGTTTGACCATCGGCGAGGGGCAGCGCATCCGTCCAGAAAGAGAAAAGCGCTTTGTCAGCTTCCTGTCTGGCACTAACCCATAACTGGGTCAACGGAGGATGGTGCGCTATTTGTAACAATTCGCTTGTTTTGTTAGCGTCCAGACGCAGCGCAGCAGCCACACGCACCAGATCGCGCCAATTGCGCGGTTTGTCTACCACACCAGTTAGCCAATTACGCATTGTTCCCCGCGCCAGCGACGAACGATTGGCCAATTGCCGTTCACTCCAGCCGGCTTCTGTTAAATAACGTCGTAATAAGTCGGCAAATTCGGACATAAACTGCTTTTTGATCCAAATTGATCCATTTTGAGGGCTGCAAATGAATTGCTCAGCTAATATACTG
>JAWOIM010000141.1:0-8129 GCA_046484685.1 Chloroflexota bacterium
AAAGCAGCAGGTTGGCAATCTGCGTTACGTTTTCATTCAGCATGGTGAATCCCGTTCATGGGCAACGCCTATATAACGCACAGCGTTATAGGCAGGAATATGCCCTTCTGATATACTGCTGCCTTACGCAACCTTGCTTGCAGATTTACTAAATGGCAAACTATATGGAAGATGAAATTGAGCTAATTGAGCGGGCGAAAAAAGATCAAGAGGCATTTGGCCAACTATACGAGCGTTATGCCGACCGCATCCACAATTATATCTATTATCGTACCAGCAACCAGGCAGATGCCGAAGATTTAACGGCCCGCGTTTTTATGCGTGCCATGAAGCATATGCCCAACTTTGAGTATCAGGGTGTCCCCTTTTCAGCCTGGTTGTACCGTATTGCCCATAATCTGGTAGCCAATTACCATCGTGACCGCAGCCGGCGTAAAATTGTAGCCCTGGAAGATATTATCCCCTGGTATGCCGATGATGAAGGGCCGGAATTTGTGGCCCAACTGATGGAAGACAAGGAGCATTTATTGGCCGCTATGCGCCGCTTGCCGGCCGACCGGCAAGAGCTGCTCTTTCTAAAATTTGTAGAACGGCTGACGAATGCAGAAATTGGGGATATTATGGGGCGGACCGAGGGAGCGATCAAGTCATTGTATCATCGCACCTTGTTGAGTTTAAGAGAGGATATGCAGCGACAAACGGCCGTTTCTTCCCCCGAAGAAGACGGGCAAGAACCATTTTGGATACGGGCCTGGCGGCGACGACGACGGTGATGACGGTAATGCTCGTTTATATATTGGATCGGGTAATGAGAATGTGTCGTACGGCATACGTAGCGGGTTTTACGCACGACGCATGTCGCACTACGTTACCCAATCCCCACAGCTAGAGGAGAGAAAAACATGCGAATCGTGATGGATGATGCCGGGGATATCCCCATGGATTTGGTAGAGAAGTATAATATATACATTTTGCCCATTAACATTATGTTTGGCACCGAACAATTTTTGTCCCGCGTGGAAATGGACCATGCCGCCTTTTATAAGAAGACGCAAGAGGTAACGGCCGATAACTTCCCCAAAACCTCCCAGCCTACTCCGTATCAATTTGAAGAATGTTATAAAGAGATTCTGGCCGAGGGTGAAACTGAGATCCTGGCCGTCACGGTCAGTGAAAAATTAAGCGGAACCTACGCTTCGGCCGTGCAGGCCAGTGCTGCGCTGGAAGGCCAGGGCAACTTCTACTTGTTCGATTCCCAAGGTGGTTCGGCCGCGCAGGGCTACATGGCTCTGGAAGCGGCCCGCCTGGCTCATGAAGGGGCAACCATCGATACCATTCAGGCTACCCTGGAGCAGATGCGTGACAATATGTCTGTCGTCTTTACCATTGATACACTGGAATATGCTGTTAAGGGGGGTCGTGTTAGCTCTATGAAGTCGGTAATGGCCTCGCTGCTCAACATCAAGCCGATTTTGCGCCTGGATGATGGCCTCATTGTTGAGGCCGGCCGTGTTCGCACCCGCAAACGTGCCCTAGACCACATTGTTGATATGGTATACCAGGATATGGGCGATAAACCGGTCAAGGTGGCCGTCATTCATGCCAATGCGCCTGACGATGCAGCCCTGCTGCAGCAAAAAGCCCGTGCCCGTCTGAACATTGCCGAGGAGCTGTTGGCCGATATGGCCGTGGCTGTGGCCATCAACCTCGGCCCCGGTGCTCTGGGCCTCATTGCCTTTCCTGAATAATAGTTAGACCTGATAGATTTGGCGTAATCTTTGATTGCCAACCCGTCAGGTCTATGCTGCTATTGCTGGGGTAAAGGGAGTATGTTAGAATACCAAATGGGTTTGTGCGAAAAGACACAAACGAAAAAGTTGATGGTGATAAACACCGTTGAAGAAACCGAGTTTTTAATACATTAGCACATATTCACAACGATGACACCAGAGAAAACCCCGGTTTCTGGTTATCTGTTTTGTTGGAGAAAGGCTCTTGAGTGAACAGCAATCTTGGCGCAGTTGGATAATCTTGATCGGAGCATTGGTGGCAACGGCCGTGTTGGCCGGTGCCTGGCCTGCCCTTACCCGCACATTTGCCCCCGGTGGCCCCACCGTTGCCACACCCGGCATGGAAATCCCCGTGCTGGAAATACCCGTTCCACCCGCCTTTATTCCTGCTCTCGAAGGCATCATCCCCATCACCGATGGCATTTTCGCTCTGAACGGGCTGGTAGCCGTCATTGGTATGACGGTTATTGTCATTTTGGCTACGGTTGGTATGGGTGTCGGTCTGGCTTTTGCCTACCGCTTTTTAGACAACCTGACCAATCAGGAGAAAGAAAGCGAGACTTTTCGGCAAAAACAGACTGAACTGGAAAAACGGGAAAAAGAACGGCTCCAGGCGGCGCGTGCAGGGCGCGACCCCACCCCCATGCCCGAACACAAAATGCCCCGCTGGTCTCGCCTGGCCAACGTTCTGATATTCTGGCTCTTTCTCATTTTCACCGGCATGGTGTTCAACCGCACCTTTTACCCCACCAGCGAAATCCTTCTGGAGCCGGGCGGAAGTCTTTATCGGCTGCTGACAGGGCTAGGCCAGCCACCTATCTTTGATACAAGCTGGCTGTTTGTCTGGTTGCCCACCCTGTTGCTTGTCCCAATTTTGTTCTGGTGGCTGCGGCCTCAGATCCTGGATGCCACCGAAGAAACCGATTATGGTGATATTCCCTGGGACACCCTGGCCGTCGTCTTTACCGGCTTGCTTGTTGTGGGCCTGGGTATTGCTTATATGGTCTACCTGGCCGTCCCCGGCTGAGGTGGCGAGTGATGGGGTGATAAGGTCACTCACTGAACACTGAACACTGAACACTGATTACTGTACGCGAAGCGGTCGCTCCGCGACATTACTGAACCGAACACCGGCATTTTAGGAAATAAAGATGAGTAAAACGAGACATTCTCTTAACGTCACGCTGCTAATTGTGGTGGCAACGGCCGTTCTCTATTTCATATTTGACTTTATGTTTCCCCGACCGGAAGCGGCCGTGACCCAGGCCGGGCCTATCGACACCATGCTGCAGGTCCACTTCCTCATGATGGCCTTCCTCTTTGCCCTGATTATGGTCATCATGCTCTACGCTGTTGTTTTCTTTCGCCGCCAACCGGGTGATGAAGAAGATGGCCCCCACGTCCATGGCAGCACCTCTCTGGAAATTATCTGGACCGTTGTGCCTACTGTTGTTGTGCTGGTTTTTGGCGTCTACGGTACGCTCGTTTTTAACGACATTCGCGCCGAGCAAGAAGGGGAAATGGTGGTGGATATCATCGGCCGGCAGTGGTCCTGGAGCTTCTCCTACCCTGAATTTGATGACGCCGCCGCTGGTGAACTGGTGCTGCCCGTCAATCGCCCCGTTTTGCTGCATATGGTGTCTGAAGACGTGCTGCACGCCTTTTGGGTGCCCGAATTCCGCGTTAAACAAGACCTGATGCCGGGGCGCGTGACCGAACTGCGCTTCACGCCCAGCGTTGAGGGCAATTACAAACTACGCTGCGCCGAAATTTGTGGCCTGGATCATGCCGGGATGATTGCCGATGTGCGCGTGGTCAGCCAGGCTGAATTTGACAGCTTCATTGAAGCCGCTCGTGACGAACCCGAATGGGCCGAGCTGACCTCTGAAGAGCGGGGCGAAATCTGGTACGGGTCTGAGCGTGGCTACGGCTGTGTGGCTTGCCACAGTGTGGACGGTTCGCCCGGGGTGGGGCCAAGCTGGTTGGGTATTTATATGGCCGAGCGACCGCTGGCCGATGGCACCACTGTCATTGGGGATGAAGAGTACCTCCGTCGCTCCATTCTAGAGCCGGATGCCGATATTGTCGCTGGCTATCAACCCGGCCTCATGCCCGCCAACTACGGCGAGCGCTTTGAGGCTCGTGAGGCGGAACTGATGGCCAGTCATACTATCGAAATTGACATTATCGACGATTTAATCGCCTTTATACGGACGCTGGAAGAGTAGGTGATCTAATTATGAAAGGAATGCTTAAAATAGTACGCTCACAGCCATTTAAAACCCTGGTAGCCGCATTCTGGGGTGCCCTGATTGGCCTGGCCGTGGCTTATTTCTTGCGCTTTTTGCACGATCTGTTCGTGGTTGATCTGTTTGCCGCTGAGCCACCCCCGTTAGTCATAGAGATGGTCCTGCCGGGACTGGGCTTTTTGATTGTGGCCGGCCATGCCTTCGCTGGTGTTCTGGCTGCCATTGGCTTTTTACGCCACACGTTCCTGGGTCGCGTCCTCTACTATGGCTCTGAAACAGCCTATGTTTGGGGCCTGTTTGGCATGACTATAGCCGGCCTGCTGGGCATTGGCTTTGTCAATGCCATCCGTCTTAGCATGGGGCTGTCGGCCACGATGCTCACCGAGCCAAGCGTCGTTTTTGGGGGCATTTTGAGCGTCATTGGCTTTATGATTGGCACGGGCGTTCTCAGCGATTGGATGTTGTGGAGTGCAGGTGTAGATGCCCCTCTAAAACATGGTGCCCCCGCCGGTAAACCGGAATGGTTCCGTTACCTGTCAGTCGATGTCAATCATAAGGTTATCGGTATTCAGTATGGGTTCACCAGCCTGCTGGTGCTGCTCATCGGTGGCATCTTCGCTATTTTGTTCCGCATTGAGCTGTCGCAGGCCGGAATGCAGTTTTTGACCAATGACCAGTACAATACCCTGTTTAGCGCCCACGGCATTGTCATGATTGTCAGCATTTTGCTGGGCATCGGGGCCATGATCAACTACCTGGTGCCGCTGATGATTGGGGCGGCCGACATGGCCTTCCCCCGCCTCAACGCCTTCAGTTATTGGATTGGTATTCCTTCCTTTGTCCTGATTTTGTTGGGTATGGTTGTTGGCGGCTGGGATACCGGTTGGGTGGCGTACGCGCCGCTAAGCTTGCGGGCACCGCTCGGCGTTCAGCTTTTCTTACTCGGCTTTTATATGAATGGCTTCTCCTCAATTGCCAGCTCGCTGAATATGCTGGTCACGGTTGTCACCATGCGGGCCAAAGGCATGAGTTACTTCCGTATGCCCATCTTTGTGTGGGGGGCTATTGCCGCCTCGCTTATTCAGGTGACGGCGACGCAGACCGTGGGTGTGGCCCTGACCATGACCATTGCCGAACGAACTTTGGGGCTAACTTTCTTCAATCCGGCCGGGGGTGGTGATCCCCTTTTGTACCAGCATCTGTTCTGGTTCTACTCCCATCCCGTTGTGTATGTCTTTGTGCTGCCGGGGTTGGGTATCATCAGTGAACTGCTGCCGGTCTTTTCGCGTAAGCCGCTCTATGGGTATCGCTGGATTGCGCTGTCGAGCATCGGTATTGCCCTGGTTGGTTTCCTGGTCTGGGCACATCATATGTTTGCCTCTGGTATGTCCGATACGCTGCGGATTGTTTTCATGATTTCCACGCTGCTGGTAGCCATTCCCACCGGGGTTAAATTCTTTAGTTGGGTAGCCACCATGTGGGAAGGGAAACTCAGCTTTGAAACGCCGATGCTCTTTGTGCTGGGGGCTATTTCCGTCTTTTTGATTGGTGGTGTTACCGGACCTATTTTGGGAACAGTACCGACCAATCTCCATTTACATGATACTTACTGGGTTGTGGGCCATTTCCACGCCACTATGTTTGGCGGCTTTATTTTCCCCTTCTTTGCGGCAATCTATTATTGGTACCCAAAGATAACGGGGCGCATGTACAAGGAGTCGCTGGGGAAACTCCACTTTTGGCTGATGGTTCCCGGTTTCTGGGTGATGAGTTTTGGCCAGATGTCGATGGGAATTGTGGGTATGCGCCGCCGCATTGCCGACTATGACCCGGCGCTGGGCATTGAATGGCTCCATGTGCTGGTTACGCTGTCGGCGTTGGTGATTGGCTGGTCGGTGCTGATTATGGTCTATAATCTGGTGGCCAGCGCCCGCATGGAACCGGTTGCCGACACCAACCCCTGGGGATCCCGTTCACCGGAGTGGCAGATTCCTTCACCGGTGCCGGAATTCAACTATGATGTGCCCTTTGAAGTGATAGGTGATCCGTATGATTATGGTTTGCCCGGTGCCGACTATATTCAGATGCTGCCGGCAGCGTCGGGAGACTGAAGTCATAATGTCGCTAGTCATAATGTCGCTAAGCAACCACTTCGTGTACAGTGACCGGTATTCAGGAAGAATTGAGAAGGGGGAAGTGAGTGGTGAATAAGGAGAATAGCCAGGTGGCAGAAGAAAAGAAGATAGATCTTTACCGCATGGGCGTCATTGTGTTTGTCGTCTTGGCCGTGCTGACAATTATTGAATTTTACGCGGCCGACCTGAACTCGGCCGTGCTGATGTTTTTAATTGCCCTGGGCAAGGGCGCCTTGATTGTCCATTATTTCATGAATATTTCCCGTTTGTGGCGTGAGGAGAGTCATTGATGAGTACAGTTATAGCAGAACAGGAGCATGAACATGATGTTCATGCCCATGATGACCACAGCCATGAGCCACCCTATGAGGTACAAGTTCGCAGCAACCGTTTAGGGTTGTGGATCTTCTGTTTTTCAGAGGTTTTCCTCTTTTTGGCGCTGCTGGTGGCCCGGTTCTATTTGCTGCCGGGCGAACGACCAGATTTGAGTCAGGCAGTTGGTCTGGCAGCCACATCGGTGCTGCTGGTCAGTAGTTTTTATATGAACCGGGCTGAGGTGGCCGTGAGCAAAGGGGACCATAAGCGCTTTTTGAACAGTTTGATGACAACGGCCGTTCTGGGCACCCTCTTCTTCATTAGCGTCGTCTTCATGGAGTGGAACATCTTTGGCCTGGATGTGGAGATTTTTGGCATTGAACTGTTTGGTCATGTGGGGCTGGCCGACGGGGCTGTCGCCGCCGTTTTCTTTGCCATGACCGGTATGCACGCCCTGCACGTCTTGAGCGGCATTATTTTAATTTTGATTGTGTGGAATAACGGCCGTAAAGGTCTCTACACGCCTGAACGTCACTGGGCGGTTGAAGCCTGCGCTATTTACTGGCACTATGTAGACCTGGTCTGGGTCTTTTTTTACCCGGCTCTGTATCTGATTGGCACACCGGCTTAGATAGTGGATAGTGGAAAGTAAGTAGTCAAAAGTACGCCGCAGCCTAATTCTGAAATAGCTAAAGTAGATTGCGTATTCCCATTGGTAGTTTGCCGGGGAATACGCAATATTTTTTCTACCAGGCAGTGTTCGTGTTCACTTCTCACTTTTCACTTTTTACTACTCACTTCTTACTGAACACTGAACACTGAATACTAAAAATGGATCCCCTCCTCAGAGCCGTCCTCCTCTCCTGGGATTGGCGGTTAGAAGTCATACTGCCGCTGTTGACGCTGGGCCTGCTCTATACGCGGGGCTGGTGGCGGCTGCGGCGGCGTACGGCCGTTTCCCGGCAGCGGCGCGGCGTTGAGCAGCGTCATCATATGACGGCCGGCTGGCGGCTGGCTTCGTATTGGGCCGGGCTGGGGTTTATTGCGCTGGCGCTGCTTTCTCCCATTGACGTATTGAGTACCCAGTTGTTCTTTGTGCACATGATTCAGCATTTGCTGCTGATCATGTTTGCTCCCCCTTTGCTGCTGATCACCAACCCCATGCCTGTTTTGCTGTGGGGGCTGCCCGACCGGCTCCGTTTTGCCGTGGGCGGTGGCTTGAGCCGGCTGCTGCATCGCCAATCACGCTTTCGCAGCGGACTGCGGGCGGCCACCGTACCCGGCGTTGTCTGGATGATCTGGCTCGTTTCTATTGTGGCCTGGCATGATCCCACGCTGTATGATGCTGCCCTGCGTTACCAATGGCTGCATGACGTTGAGCATATAACCTTTTTCGGGGGGGGGATGCTGTATTGGTGGCTGGTGACGGGGGCAGGGCCGCGCATTCATAAGCAGATGAGTCTGACGGGGCGCATTGCTTTTACCCTTTCGGCCGTGCCGCCCAATATGCTGCTGGGCATTGTGCTATCTTTTGCCAATGCCCCCTATTACACCCACTACCTGGCCGTGCCCCGGCTGTGGGGCATAGACGTGCTGAGCGACCAGCAGCTTGGCGGGGTGATCATGTGGGTTCCGGGCAG
>JAWOIM010000389.1:0-3421 GCA_046484685.1 Chloroflexota bacterium
AGCCGATCTACCCGGCCGTAGAACTGGCGCACTTGCTGCCCAACCAGGAGGCGACCACGCAGCACCGGCAGCGTTGCTTCGCGCTCCACATAATCATGGAGCAGCCCGCCATCAACCAGTCGCTGGCACGCTTGAGCAAACAGCAGGGCAATCAGGTCGAGCAGATGGACAGAATCGGCCGTTTCCAAATAGCGCTGTCCCCGATTGCGTCGCAGCGCGTTCAGTCCGCTGGTCAGGCTCAACATTTCAACCAGCCCCGCATTGCCCCCGGCCAGCTTGGGCCAGACTCGGATCTCAATTTCCTGCAGGCGAACCACGCCCACCCAGGAATAGGCACGTATTTGAAGCCCCTGGCGCAGCTCCTCAATATTCAGCCGCCCCTTACCCGCCTGGCTCAGGCTTTCTACCACCCGCCGGTCGGCGTCTGACAGCCGAACACCGGGTAGAAGAACCCTCTGCCATTCAGCCAATTCAACACGGTGCGCGGCTGGGTTCACGGGCCGGCCCCTCCGTTAACAACGACCGTTAAAGCTTCAAGCAGCCGTTCAGGATCGGCAAGTAGGGCCTTGTTGAGCCGGCGCTTTTGCCGGTTGACGATCTGCTCACCCAGATAATCGGCCAGCGCGGCAAAATCGTCGTAGCAATATTCTTGCAGCAGCGGCAGAATTTCCTGGCGAAAACGGCGAGCGAATTCTTCCGGCTCGCTGAGTGGCTGTTCACCATCAAGCAACAGGGCGTGGCCAATCTGTTTTTCACGTCCTTCGCTTTGGGCAATACGCTGGTTCAAAACCAGGAGGAACTCATCCAGAGGCAGGGTGCCCACAGTAGCCCCGGCCAGCAATTCAAGATCGGGCATAAGCTCCATGAAGGCAAAACGCCGGCGTAGGGCCGTGTCCATCAACTTAATGCTCCGGTCGGCCGTGTTCATCGTGCCCAACAGGTAGACGTTTTCGGGAATGGCAAAGCTCTCTTTGCTTTGGGGCAACGTAACAATTAGCCCGCGCTTGTCTTTTTCCAGCAAGGTAATAATCTCGCCAAAAACTTTGGCCAGGTTAGCCCGGTTAATCTCGTCCACCAGGAGCAGATATTTATGCTGGGGGTTGGTCTGGGCCTCGCGACAAACGCGCTTAAACAGACCGTCATCCATCTTCAACACCAGGCCACCGTCGCCGGTGTCTACGGGCCGGAAACCTTCGATAAAGTCTTCATAGCTGTATGACGGGTGAAAAGTGACCCAGGTGAGCCGGCCTACCGCATGGCCCTCTATAGCAATCTCCTCCAAATCAGGATTTCGTTCGGTGAGCATCGGCAGCAGGCTCTCCCACTCCGTATCGGTCAGGGCAAAGAGGGTGCCCTGGCAGCGGAAGCGCATGGGTTCGGACTTACTGAGTATAGGATCGGCCTGTAACTCAGCGTAGGTCGGCCCATCGCTCACACGGCGCAGGGGAGATAAGACTATATAGGGCTCGCCGTTTTCGCTCTGCTCAAGGCCTTTTTCCACCCGCGCCAGGGCAACAATTCGCTTGTCGGGTGTGGATTGGTAGCCGACAACCAGATCGCCCGGCTGTAAGAGAGGGTAGTTGCGCTGCAATCGACCGTAACGATATTGAACACGGCCGTCTTGGAACAACTGATCCCACCCCCATTCTTTGGGATTGGCTACCACCCACCAGACACGCTGTTGAATCTGGAGCGTTTTCAAACGGCGTTCAGCCTCAAGCAACTGTTGTTTGTCAGACAACACGGCCGCGGCATTGGCCTCTCCCTGATCCTGAAGAAGCCACCAGGCGGCAAAACGGCGGGCGTGGAAGGTCTTGCCGGTACCGGGTGGCCCATAGAGGATCAACTGGCCCCGCTGCTCCAGGGCAGCCGCAATCTCCGGGTACAAGGCTGGTAAGGGCAGGGGGGATTTTGGCCCCCGACCATTACGGCTCATCAATTTTTGCGCCAGTTCCAACCCTACTGGAGCCACGGTGACGTTGGCCCAATATTGGGGTAGGGGCGTTTTTTTGTTATAGGAGGTGTCCCATTTAACGTGAACGGTGTGCTTATGCTCCGCTCGCTCCGGTCGCCACTCGTACCCTGGTTCAACAACCTCACCGACAGCCAACACTTCGGATAGGCCACGATTGGCGATAACCACATCACCCGGTTCCAATTCCATTAAAGTCCATACTTCTCTGGCCTTTTTGGTCAATGTCGATTGGTGCTGATTATAATGTTGGCTATAGATTTCAGAAAAACGCTCGCCAAAGGCTTCTTCGGCTTCAAACTCACGTAAATCACCGGTTTCATCCCACCCAACACAGATATAGCCATTGGCCAGGCACTCCTGCCAATGTCGGCCGCCTTTACCTGGCGCGATTTTAACCACCCGCCTAACCTGACGCGGATCGGCCCAGGTGTAGAGAAACCGCTCTATCTCGTTGGTGGACCAATCTTGCAACGCCGAAATTTGGCGCATCTGGTTGAGCAAGAAACGATTCATGCGCACTGCTCCCCAGTTTTTCATCTCATCCTGATAAACCCCCAGACGGTGTAGAAAATGTAGCAGATGATCGGCTGACGTTATGGACAATATTTTGTCAGGAAAGTAGAGGTGGAGGGATTTTAGTTTGAGGGTACGTGCGCCCCTGAGCGCGTCTAATTCACCAATCTCATCCCAGCGGTCTGCCTCGGCCAGTTCAAACATGCGCACAAAGGCACTGCGCAAATCTAGCCAGGCTTCTTGCTCGTTTTCGTAATCCGACCGGTAATACCAGCCGGGCTTGTTTTTGTGCTTATAAATCAGGTGTTTGCGGGAAGTGCCGCCGCGCATACTGCCCATGTGGGGAGTGCCAAATTCCAGCCAGTATGAATATGTTTCCCGCGAGTGCGGCTGGCCCAGCGCGTATTGTTCCAGGGACATCTGGGGCCATTCGCTCAGCGGAAAACGCTGCTGCATGTTGTGCCTTTCTTCTGCAGCCATCTTTACGTGCGCTTCGTTCTGTTGCTTGTCGTATTGGGCTGCCGCCTCATCTACAGATTGGAACTGTGTGGTCATCGTGCCTCCTTGCTTGCTTGTGATGTCTTGGCTCTCATTACCGGCTCCGTAAACCCTGCCTACTTCCACCGGATTTCACTCGACTATTGGGTTATTTGATTGTTTCGCAATTTGGCGGGTTTGTCAATTTGTCAGAGCGGTATTGGTGGTTTGGGGACACGGCCGTTTCTGATGCTGGCGGCTATGTCGTATAGACCAGTAGGGTGGTGGGGAAACGGCCGTTTCCCCACCAATCCTATCTCCCAAACCGGTACAACAGTACAATTTCAGCAACCGTGCCATCTGTGGTATGGTATAGGCGCTGTTCGCCACAGGAAACAGCCGGAGAATGATTTTGGGCAATCCGACCACCTATCTCTAACAAGCCTTCATTGTCAC
>JAWOIM010000394.1:0-2882 GCA_046484685.1 Chloroflexota bacterium
CAGTATATCCTCAGTTGGGATATACCGGCCGAAGCCTTTACCCACATGGTAGGCAGGGGAGAGCAGCAGTTGGTCTCGGGCCTGGTCCATCCCACGCGAGAACTGGCCGGCCTGCCCTTTATGTACCAGATTGGCAGTCGCAGCGGTTCAGACATTGAAACGGCCGAATCAGCCGATCAGGTTGCGCTGGAAATAGAGGCGCCGGTACACCGGCTGGCCCCCGACTATGTCACCCGGCCGGGTCAGGCCGAACTGGTGGTTGAGCGTATGGAGCTGGTCTACTATTATGAGCCGCGGTATGCACTTTCCAGTATGGAAATGGGCCAGCAGCCCCGGTTGAGTGACGAGCCACAAATTGCGCGCCCGGTATGGCTCATCCTGGCTCGCAGCCCTGATGGGTTGATCCAGTTGCGCTATTACGTAGAAGCCCAAGAGCGCTAAGTCTCCAAATAGTAAGCCAGCCAGCGATACCTGTTGTACGGAGGGCCAGAACTGTCTGGCCCTCCGTTTGTTATAATAGGGGGATTGCTTGCCTTCTATTGACCCTATATAATCTAAACCAGAACGAAGCGGGCGATCATAAGCCTTATTACCTGGGTTGGCAACAAGGAGAATAAAATGCATGCGCCAAAATATAGATTGACAGATAAAGAAGCGGCCGTCATTCGGGCTATCGGTCATGATATCGAAGCAACATCTCACCAACTTACCGCCGCCACGCGGTCTATGCTGCCAGAAGTTAATACCATCCTTTCTCGTTTACAGGATCGGGGATTTGTGGCCCTGACAGAAGAGCAAGGGTTGGCTAATCTAACCGATGAGGGTCAATACCTTTATCACTTGCTTGAAAAGCCACAACAGAAAATGTATGCTCAGTCTAAGGCTTCGCCTGATGTGTGGATTGTGCCGGAGGCATCTATAACTGAGGGCAGCGAAGAAGATGAGGAGGAGATGGACCTCGATGCTGCCTTAGAAGAGACGTTGCGCCGGTTACAGGGTTAGGCAGATTAAGCACTTGATAAGGCCACAAGGAGGGATTTATGGGTGAGGTTATTGCCGGGCTTACGGCCGGATTACTCACACTGTTTGATATCGATCGTACTTTTTACGTGCCGGAGAAATCCGACCGTAGACTTCTTCTCTACACCTGGCAGGGGATCTTTATTCTCTTTAATGCTGTTTTGGCGGCCGGCATCTATAATGCCTTTAATGAGATGGAGACACTGGTCCAGTTGCCCCCGGTATTGCGCGGCATCGTGATTGGGGCCGGCTGGCTGGCTCTTTTCCGCAGTAAATTTACGACTTTAGAGGTACAGGGGCGGGATGTCCCTTTGGGGTTGGAAGCGTTCTATGAAGCAGCCAAGGGGTTCGTCTATAAGCGCATCAACCAGATTACGATTACGGCGCGCCGGGTTGAGACCCTGATGAAGGCGGAATCGGGCCTGGCTGAACTGGGTCAGGAGGCACTACTGCGAATTGAACAGGATGCTTTACGCAATGATGCAGAAAAACGGAACGATAAAGCCTGGCTTTTAGAAATTTTGCATGACCAGGAAATGAGTGATCAGGACAAGCGACTCGCTCTGGCCCATTTTATTCTTTCCGGCCAACGGTTTAGTGATTAAGTAACTGATGGAACAGATTACTTTAATTGCTACGGCGACGTTTGGGCTGGAAACGGCCGTTAAACATGAAGTTGCTAATTTAGGCTACGACATCACCCACGTGACCAACGGCCGGGTGGAGTTTGCGGCCACACCCACCGACATCCCCCGCGCCAACCTGTGGCTGCGCTGTGCCGACCGGGTGCTGCTGAAAATGGGAGCGTTTACGGCCGTTACCTTTGACGAGTTGTTTGAACAAACCAAAGCGCTTCCCTGGGAAAATCTGATCACGGCCGACGGCCGGTTTACGGTCAACGCCAGTGCCTCTAAATCGGTCTTGCTCAGCGATCGCAGCGTTCAGTCGCTGGTCAAAAAGGCGGTAGTGGAACGACTGCAAACGGCCTATGATATAGACTGGTTTCCTGAAACAGGGGCCGCCTTCACCATTGAAGTCTCCATTTTCCAGGATCTGGTTCTGCTGGCGGTGGATACATCGGGGCCAGGGCTGCACAAGCGGGGTTACCGGCAGGAAGCAGGGGAGGCCCCACTGAAAGAGACAATGGCCGCAGCCCTGGTTGCTTTTAGCTTTTGGAACCGGGAGCGGCTGCTCATTGATCCCTTTTGTGGGGCAGGCACAATTTTAATTGAGGCCGCCCTGATGGGGCGCAACATTGCGCCGGGCTTGCAGCGCACCTTTGCCGCCGAGGAGTGGCCGCTGCTGCCGGCCACCGCCTGGCCAGAAGCACGGGCAGAGGCTGCTGCCGCGCAAAATAACGAGGCTGAACTGCAAATCTTCGGCTACGACAACGACGCCGCCAGCATCGGGATGGCTCGGCGCAACGCGGACCGCGCCGGGGTGGCCGGCGATATTACTTTTGCCCAAAAAGATGTGCACGAGCTGTGGATCGACCAGCAGCATGGCATTTTGATTGCCAATCCTCCTTATGGCCAGCGGGTAGGAGAGTTTCAGGCCCTCAACCAGATCTATATCACGCTAAACAAGATGTTTCGCAAGAAAATGGGCTGGTCGATCTATATTCTCACGGCCGACAAGAAGTTTCCCCACTATTTTAAGCGGGCCAGGCCAAACCGGGTACGAAAGATGTATAACGGCCGTATTGAAGTCAATTATTACCAATATTACGGCGAAAAACCTCCCCAATAATCCTGTTTATGTTGGCAGCTACGTCAAATGTCATATAAAAGAGGTGACAAAGATCACATGACTTGGGTACCAATTTCTGCTACTCTGTTATTGTCTGGAAGGAATAAGTTTCC
>JAWOIM010000431.1:0-13863 GCA_046484685.1 Chloroflexota bacterium
CGCGGCAGTGCCCTTTTGAGCCGGAGCGTTTGGCCTAAATTGGTCACACGCTCTGACAACCACCTGTCCAGTCTACCCGGCTGGTCTGGGTCATCCGCAAGCCAGGCAGCCCGACCTGGGGGAACAACTCGCACTTGTCCTAGAGGTTCGACCTCGTCGCTCAGCTAGAGGCCCCCAGGTCGGGTGATACGTAAACTTGAATAAACAAGCAGAGAACCAGCTCGCTTACCAGGCAAAGTCCCTCGTATCCCTGGATGCCTTCCGTGTGCTTGTCTTGCTATGACACAGGCCAGTTGGGAGTTTAGTCTGCTCAGGTGTTTATACTTGACATAAGCGCCAAACTCTTTATTATTTGGTTGCTAAAGTACTGTGCGTCTATCTGACGGTTTCTTGATTATTCTTGACAATCTAATTACAAGCTGAGCAACACCGAAAGAACGAATGAAAATTCACGGTCCATCATCCATGGTCCATCGTCCGTGGTCCATCGTCCATGGTCCATCTCCCTAGGCTGCGGCATATGGGGGGAAAGGGTTAACGGCCGTTATTCGTCCTCATAGTGGAAGATAAGAGAAAAGGAGGTAAGACGTTATGACCATAGATGACCGCGCACAGGCATTTTTAGCCATGCTGCGGCACAGACCGACCGACGCAGACTGCACCCTTTGCCTGAGCCAGCTTGAGGCGTATGTGCAGAGCCAGTTCATGCCATCTGCTGCCCAAGCCCAATTTGGCTGGCTGCGACAGCATTTGGATAGCTGCGCGGCCTGTGCCCAGGCGTATGGGCTGTTATATGAGCTTGTCTGGGCAGAAGAAAACGGCCGTTTACCCCAGCCTACCCATGTCCCCGAGCCAGATCTGCGCTTTTTACGTTCGCCATTTTCGCGCCCGTCACCGGCCTGGCTTAAGCCCCTCCAGGCAGCCCTGCAGATCACGCCAGAGAAAATCAGCCTACAGCTTAATGAGACGCTGACCCGCCTGCTGCTTCCCACCCCCGGCCTTGCTCCTACCCGCTCCGTCGGCAATGGTCGCGGCCATGGCCGCTACCAGCCCAAACTGCTGGAACTTACCCCCGACCAGGCCCAAACGGCGGCAATTCCCTTCACTCTGACTGTGTATGCCGATGGGCAGCAGCCTGATCGCTGTCTGGTAGAAGTCATGGTTCAGCCGCCTGGTCAAAGCTGGCCTGACCTGGGTGGCCGGCAGGTCACGGTCACGGCCGGTGGGCAACCCGTTTCGGCGGAAACAGATGATTGGGGAACGGCCGTTTTTCCCGATCTGCCCCGCAGTGAATTAGACAAGTTGGCCATTGTAGTCGATGTGGACGATGGACCATAGACGATGGACCATAGACCACGGTCCATCGTCTGCCGTCCATCGTTATGCCCCTATCAGAATAAAGCCGGCCCAATAGACCGGGTCTGCATACAGGGGGGCGTCGGCCGCTAACCGAGTCCAGTCTGGAGGCGTTTCAATGGCCGCCTGCTGCAGTATGAGTTCGGCTTCAGCCGGCGTTACCTGCTTGAGCCAGCTTTGCGCCCGGTGCAGGAGTAGGCCCAAATCGGCCGTTTTTGCTTCCTGCGCCAATGTGTAAAAGTGGTGCATCAGCAAAAAGGTGGCCAGATCATCTACCGGCCACTGCGTCACCAAAACGGCTCTGGCCCCGACCGACAAAAATGCACGCACCAGTCCCATTGGCTCATCCCCGCGCAAAATCTGACTGACCCCTGTCTCACAGGCCGAAAGGGTTACCAGTTCGGCCGTTAGCCGCCAGCCGGTCAGGATCTCTCGCGCCGTTAATTGTTCACCCGCGCCCGTTTCCAGGTAGCTGGCCAATGGATCGGCATCGTCAAACCAGCCGTGGCAGGCAATGTGGAGCCAGCCACAGGTCGCAGCCGCAGCTTGCATCCGTGCCTTTTTTGGCTCAGAGCCGGTCCAGGCTTGCCCGCCTAACCGCCTGGCTACCTGCGCCACTTCAGCCTCAGTATAGCGCAGCGAACGGCCGTTTTCCCCGCCTCCTGCACTGTTATAACCTACGGCCAAACCTGACAGATTAGCAAGCGAGGGTCGTTCAAAATCTGTCAGGTCTATATCCCGTTGACGCTGCTGTGCCAACATCGTGCCGCTGGGTGCGTAACGCAGCACCGGCCCGTAGCGTAGCATCGGCCCACCTGTCTGATGCAGCAGCGCCGTAAAGGGAACCCGGTGCAGCGGCCCGTGGGGGATGACGGTGATGCGTATTCCGTGATCGGTGAACGGTAATCGCTGGTCGGGGGTTGCATTACCGCTTACCGATAACGGTTTACCGGTTACGGATAACAGATCACGGGAGAGCCGCTGCAAAACGGCCGTTTGCAAAAAGCGCTGTGCCCTGAAGCCGCGCGGGGAGTGGGTGGCAAATAGGTTGGGGTCCAGCGGGCAGTCATGGACGGCTAAATCACTGCCGGTCAGTACAAACAAAAGCGTCCGCGCCGGCAGCAGCAGATGCTCCCGCAGCGGATTATCGGCCGGAATTGCCCGCAGCAGGGGCATATCCTGTTCCAGCACCCCGGTCGTAAAATAGCACAACACTATTTCATCTGGCTGCAATACCTGTTGAATATCACCTACAGCAACGACATCTTCACCCAACCCCCTCTGCGCCTCCGTGTCTACTTCGGCTGCGCTCAGCACAAGTCCGCCTTGATTTTTTACCCCCTCAGCAAACGCCCGCGCCCGTGCCCGTTCTGCCCAGGCAAAAGCCGCTTCTACCCGGCCCATCTCCAGATTATGCAGCACCAGTGCCTCAAAAACCTGCTGCCACCGACCCAGCAGACTGATTTTTAGGCTTTCGTCTCGCAGCGGCGTGCGCGTTTCCTGAATGACGGCGGCTGCCTGTTCAAAGTAGTGCAGGGCAGCCTCATTCTCGCCCTGGCGGCGCAGCACATCGCCCAAATGGTAGGTGGCAGGGGGCAAGATTTCACGCCGGTCAATTTCTTGGGCTACGTCTAACGCCTGTCGGTAGTAGGCTTCGGCGGCAGCCAGGTTCCCTTCTGCCTGCTCGGCCAGGCCTAAATGGAGCAAATGGTCGGACCGGTAGGCACGGCTGACCAACAGGTCTAATGCCGTTTGCAAGGCCAGCCTGGCCTGCGCCAGTTCCCCTTTAAAAAGCAGCACCTCGCCCCGGTTGGCCTGGCCTCTGCCCACATCTTCATTAGCCCCGGCGGCCCGGCTCTGGTCTATATAAGTGTCGAAATAGGCCAGAGCCGCGTCCCAATGGCCCAGGTCACGCTGCACCAGCCCCAGCTCGCTCTGCACCTTGCGCAGCCAGGCAGACGACCCGGCGGCCTGGAAAAACTGTTCCGCCTGGCGCAGATGGCTGTCGGCCTCGTGGTAGCGGCGTAATCCATAGAGGATGATGCCTAAATTGAGGTGGACAATGCCCTGGTAATGGTCATCGTCCAACTGCTGCCACAAGTTCAGGCTGGCCCGGTAGCCGTCCAGGGCCTCTTCCAGCCGACCGGTCAGACGACAAATAACGGCGCGGGCGTTGAGGCTGCGGGCCTGTAAAGCTGGGGACAAATCAGGGCTGTTTAGCAGCCCGTCGAAGGTGTCCAGGGCTGCTTCATAGCGATCCTGGCGAAAGGCGGCTACCCCCTGAAAGTAGCGGCGGGTCTGGCGGGCCACGGCCGTTTTCAAGGGTAACTCGGCCGTTTCTGCCACCAATTCCAAGAGGGCCGCTGTGTCATTGGCAAAGTAGAAATTGGCCAGGCGTTCGAAAACGGCCGTCCAGTCCGCCTCGGTCGCCTGCTCGCCGGCAGTGATTGATCGGGCCAATTGGGTCAGGGTTTCTTCAAACCAGGATCGCTGCTCGGCCGGATCGCGAGCGTTCAGGTGAGACAGCAGTTGGCTATAAAGGGGTTGAGGTGTATCGGGTGGGGCAGAACGGCCGTTTGGCATTAGCTAATGGACCTACCGGTGACCATCACTGCTTTCCTGCAAAAAGTGAGGATGAGATTCATAGCAGTATGTTTGCACTTTTGTTCAATTGAACGCTGATGAACACGGATTTAGCTGATAAACGCGGATTTTTTGTTTTTTATCCGCGAAAATCCGCCCTATCGGCGAAAATCCGCGTCCTATTCTAAAATCTGCAAAGGGAGTGTCATAGATGTTCATAAGTGGATTGTACCACATATACCGTAACTGATTATGCGGAATTATGACCAATGGTTATAATCATTTTTTAATAGGGAAGTGATAGATGTAAATTCGCCGTCTGCTGTCCGCGGTCTGTGGTCACGTTCGAAGGAGTTTTACAATCATGAAAATACCACCCATTTTTCTAACCGTGACGTTTATTTGCCTGAGCCTGCTGCTGGCCATTACCCGGCTGGGTGTGGTCCCAGAGAGTCAGGCTCAGCCCTTAACGGTTACATTCATTGACCAAAACGGCAATCCGATCAGCGGCGATGTGCGCGTACTCTGTTTTGACAGCGCTACGGCCGTTTCTCCCTTTGCTGACCGGACTGTTGCTGTCAGCAATGGCCAGCCGGAGGCGCTGCCCGACGGCTGCACCCATCTGGCGGCCCTGCGCCTGCGCCACAGCCAGCCGGCCGGCAAGCATGACGGTCTGGCCTACCAGATTTACACCACAAGTTGGGAACCGGGTGAAAGTCAGCCTCTACTGGCCACAGGCGACATTATGCTAAATGATGGCTGGCCGTTAACCCTTTTTCACGTCGTGGCCAGCCTGGGCTGGACGCCCGCGCTCCATTCGACCGTGACCACGGCGGCCGACATTCAGGCTGCCCTGCGTGAATTATCGGCCGTGTTGTATGATTGGACCGAAGGGCAGATGGCTGTTGGTTCCATCAGCATTCACAGCGGTGGTGAACGCTGGGACGAGGCCGACTTACGCTTTGCTCCGGCTAACGACAAACGGCCGTCGGCTTTTGTAGGCGGCATTGTGGCTGAACCCCTGGTCTACAACGGCTTGGAAGCCGACATCGCCTACAGCCCGGCCGCCACCTATTACGGCCGTTTATGGGACGGTCGCGATGCCTTTGTGGAAGGAAGCGGCCGTTGGACTCAGCCGGCCGGCTACCGCACCATTGCCCACGAATGGGCACATTACGCCCTTTTCCTTTATGACGAATACCAGAGCAGCGATGGGCTGTCCGGCTACTGTATTTGTCCTGATCTGGCCGCCACCGGCTGCAGCAGCGGCGTGCCCGATGCTTCGGCGATGGCCTATCATTATCAGACCGCCGAATTTTGGCATGCGGCTACCCATCCTACCGTCGATCCCTTTTGTTTGGAGACCTGGCAGTATCACGTCCATGGGCTAAGCGACTGGGAGACGCTGGCCCAATGGGACGCTATTCAGGGTCTATCTTTTACCTTTGTCCCGCTGCAACCACCGGCCACTCAGTTGACCGAGGGACCTGCTTTAGGGCTGACGGGCCATCTCTTCGGCCGGGAGGCAGGGCATCATCTCTATTTACCGGCAGTTGTTGATGGCCGAACGGCCGTTTTGCCACCTGACGAACCCGTTGTCAACCTCTATCTGGATACCACCAGCCCGCTTACCAGCAGCCAGGCCAGCCAGATTTACCTGCTGCAAGGCGGTCCCGACCAGCCCACGCGCATTCTGCCCCAGGGGCGTGTGACCGGCGATCCGGCCGGCACCAATCTGGGCCAGATTCGGCTGCTTGATGTGCAGCCGGGTGATGCCGTCCGTGCCTACGTTGATTGGTATGAGGCCGGGCAGCGCTTCACCCTGTCAGATAATCTGAATCCCCTGGGCGACATTTTTACCCAGGTCAACCCCTGGGCCTACAGCCTGGAACATCGTTTTACGGTAACCGACAACCGGGTAGACGGGCTGACGCTCTTCTTGCTGGATAAGAATGGGCTGCTAGATATGCCGGTGGCCCAACTTTGCAGTCTGGATGCGGCCGTGGGCTGCCATCCTGACTGGCAGCAGCCGATGCAGAATGTGGGCGGCTGGTGGCAGGCAGAATTTACGCCCCTGCCCGGCCACTTAGAACTACCGCGTTATCTGGTAGTCCGCATTGTGGACGGCAGCAATCCCGCCGTAAACAAAGAGATTGTGCAGTGGCTGCAAGTGGCCGGTGGCGTCGGGCCGACCCACAACGACGGTATGGCTCCTCTGCTGGACGATATGGTAATGGTCAACACCAGCCAGTCGTTGGACAATGTAGAATATTGTAATATCGTGAGCTATATGCCGGCGGCCAACTGGGAAGCACGTGAGGCTTCTCTGCCGCCTGATGTCGGGGGCCTGATCGGGTTTCCGGTAGACATTAGCATTACGATCCACCCCGATCAATGCCCCGATTATGTGCCCGGCCAACCGATGCCCCTACCGGTATCGGTGTTCATCAACCTGGGCTACAGCCAGGATGAAGTGGACCGGCTGGGGTTAAATGAACAAACCCAGCTCCAAATTCTGCGCTTTAGCCCACAGTTTGGTTGGTCTACCTGGCAGCAGATCGACCTGAACAGTGACCTGAACTGGATCACGACGATGACCACAGATGATGGGATTTATGCCATTGGCTGGCTGCCCTAAACATATTGAAGGAAAGGTTAGGGCACACTCGTTCGTCCTCTGTGTAGAAACGGCCGAATTTAACTTGAACGGCCGTAATACCCTTGTATTGGAGGAATAGTCTCATGAGTCCAACTGTTTATTTTATACCTGTTCGCCGGGCGGCTGTGTTGGCCATGCTTGGCCTGCTCATCTTGCTTGTGACCCACTTGGGGGGTCATTGGACAACAGTGGGCGCAGCCCCCCCCGCAGACGAAGCCGCAACATCGACTGTGGTTGCCCCCCTATCTTTTGTCAACGTCAGCGCCAACGATGTGCAGTGCCTGTTCAATGCCGATTGTGACCCCACACTAGATAATGCCACATCCCTGTTTACTTTTGACGGCATGGATGGGGCCGGTTATCTGCAAGCCCGTCTTTGGTCACGTGGTCAGGCAGGCACGGCCGGAGCCGGTTTGTATCCTTACTTGTATCGTATTGACCTGGAAGAGTTGGTGTCAACCGGCAATCCGGCCTGCATCAACAACTTTGCCCTGGATTTTGGCCCGGTTGTGCCGCTAGACTATAACGGTGATAACAATTTGGATCACGGCTTTATTGTCACCAGCGGTGAGCCGGGCAGCATTGCTCCTTCCTCTATAGACCTGACAAACGGCCGGCTGACGTTCACCTTTGCCACACCGATTTGTGGTGAGTTTGACGCCACCAATGGCAGCAGCAGCTTTTTCTTTGGCCTGGCCTCTCCTTTTGGCGATCAGGAAGTAACGGCCGTATTCGATGAGTGGCTGGAGGTTCTGACACACGCCCCCGATTTTAGCAGCGACCCCAATCTTCAGGTTTTTCCCAGCGATGGCCTGGCCGGGGAGACGGTGCAGCTTATCGGCAGTGGTTATCTGCCGGGTGGTTATGCCGGCACCATTCGCTGGAACGGCGCTGATGTAGAGACGATGACCATTCCCAGCGGGGGTGCCTTTGCCCAGCCCTTTACTATTCCGGCCGCGGCCGCCACTGCCGATCACACCATTGCCGTTTGTTCCCTCAATCCCTGTGCTACCGGTGACTTTGAGCAGATAGCCGAAGCGCCGTTCGGGGTATACGGCCGTTTGCTCTCTACTCTAACTAACCATCTTTTCCTGCCAATTGTGCGCAACGATGGCCTGGCTGCGGCCCTCCCCTTTAGTTACAGCGTCAACCCCGCCGTTACCCCTTTCCGGCCCGACTTGCCTGGCCTGGATGGCGGTACGCCGCGCCCGCTGGCCGCCGTGCGCGATCCGCGAGGGCAGGTGGCCACCTTTGTAGCCAATGAGCTGGTGGTCCAGACCGATGATACGGCCGCTTTGAACGCCCTGTTGGCCCGCACCGGTGGCGAAATTCTGCTGGAGATAGACCCCACTGAGGCCGGCTTAACCGATCTGGCTAAAATCTACCTGGTCCGGGCCAACCTGGGCACGGCCGATATGGGTGGTTTTACCAATAACGTCAACACCTTGATGGATGACGATATCCAATCGGCCGGCCACTTTGACTATTCCAGCCATGACGGCACACGCATCTTTGCCCTGGCGGCCGGTGAGGCAGTCAACGGCCTGACCGTCGGTGTCAACTGGGTTAGCGAAACGGACGCGATTCCCGTCTCTAGCATGGAAGCGGCCAATGGCCCCACCGTCGGTGGTGTTGTTTATACCCCCAACGCTTATAATTGGGTCTACTTTGCCCAGGGCACGGTGCAAGATATTGGTGTGCCGGAAGCCTGGACGCTGATGCACCGCGCCGGCCGTTTGTCTAACCGGGTGGATCTGGCAATTCTGGATGGAGGCTTTTACCCCAATGCTGATTTCCCGGCCGACACAACTTACCTCTCAGCCATACCCTTCATCCCTGACCCGCGCAACGTGGACGGGGTAGACGGCAGTGCGCCTTTTCACGGGACCGACGTGTTGCAAACGGCCGTAGGCGTTTCTGACGACGACTTTGGCATTGTGGGCGTAGCGGCTCCGGTTGCCCGACCCATTGCTGTTTACACGACCTACGACTACGTTATCTCTATTGGTTCGGTGTTGCTGGCGCGTGCCGCCGGGGCCGACATCATTAATATGAGCTACAGTGCCAACGTGCCGGCCATATTCGGCTGGACTGTGCTGCCCTTTGAAGCCACAACGGCTGCGCTGCGGGCGTCGGGCACACTGCTTTTTGCCTCAGCCGGTAACTCTAACCAGGACGTTGATGGTCGGGATTGTTTCCTGGGCATTTGCTGGGAACACACCTGGCACACGCCCTGTGAAAACGCTGGTGTTATCTGTGTCGGGGGCCTGAACTGGAATTCTAAAATGCGCCACCCCAGTTCCAACCATGGCCCCAACGATGTAAATATCTATGCCCCCTATACGGTCTATAGAGGCCAGGCTCCCGATGCGCCCGGCGGTGGCAACACGGTGGGCACGATTAACGGCACCAGCTTCTCTTCCCCTTATGCAGCCGGCGTGGCTGCGCTTATCTGGGCTTCTGATCCCTCCTTGAGCGCCAACCAGGTGTGGGCTATCATGCGCGATACCGCCCACAGCAGCCCGGATTCCCGCGTTAACCGTTACGTTAATGCCTACGATGCGGTGCTGAGCGCCATTGGCGTGGGTGTGGAGGTGGATTTACGCTCACCGGTTAACGGGGGCGTTTATCCTAAAAACTTCCCGGTGCGTCTCGATGCCAATGTGGGATATGTGGCTGCCGGCAGCGGCATTCCGGTGCAGGTGCAGTGGCGCGTCAATGGCACGCTCATTAATACCACCACCTACAGCCCCGGCAGCGGTTCGCACGTCCTCTATCCGCAGGCGTATGCCCATGGCCTGAGTGAAGGAACCCATACGGCCAGCATCCGGGTAACGGCCGGATCAACCGTCATCAATCGCAGCGCGACGTTTACCATTCAAAACTCGCCGCCCACGGCTTCCATTGACCAGCCGGCCAGCGGCTCAGCTTTTTGCGCTGGCCAAACCATCATCTTCCGTGGCTCAGCCTTTGACCCTAACCAGCCGGGTGGCCTGCCCGACAGCGCCTTTGCCTGGCGTTCTAACGTGAACGGCAACCTGGGTACCGGCGCTACCCGCTCGGTCAGTACGCTGAGCAACGGTTCTCATGTCATTACGCTGCGGGTAACGGATGACGGCGGCCTGTGGGACGAAGACAGTATTAACCTGACCATTTTAGCCAATACCCATCCGGACTGTCAGAACCTGCCGCCATCGGCACAAATTACCAGCCCGGCTAATGGAACCACGTTCTGGGCCGACAGCTTTGACGGCACCTACTGGTACAAACAAATCACCTTTACCGGACTTGTGGATGATGTAGAAGACCCCATTGGTGATTTGACGGTGGAGTGGTTGTCTGACAGGCAAGGCTCTTTGGGTACGCCGACGGTCAATCCCTCAACCGGCGTGACCACGATCACAGCCAATATCCGTGTGTTTGATTCTTGTGGTTCTTACCATGTCATCACGCTGCGGGTAACCGACAGTGATGGAAACGTGACGGAAGATCAGATTACGATTTATGTAGAGCTGTTGTGCTAATGTGTCTAGTGTCAACTGTATGATGTAGATTAAGGAAACGGCCGTTCACCCGAACGGCCGTTTTCTATTTTCCACGGCAAAACGGTCTGCGGTGGTTTATGTTTACCTTACCGCTATAATCATCTTATGGTAAACACAACACAAACCCTCATTACGGGGGCCACAGATGGCCTGGGCCGGGCGCTGGCCCGGCTTTTACAGGCGCAGGGGGAACGACCGTTTCTGCTGGGTCGCCGCGCCTTATCTGACCTGGACGATCCGCTGTTCACTCCTGATAATTACATCCAGGCCGATCTTAGCCGGCCCGACTGTGCCCGGCGTGTGCTGGCGTTCCTGGCGGCACAGCAGGTGACGCGCCTGGATCGGCTGATTCACAATGCCGGCATGGGGTATTATGGGGAAACGGCCGCGCAAGCCCCAAACAGTATCGACCAGCTTATTGACGTTAATCTGCTGGCCCCCATTCGGCTGACTCAGGCCCTGCTGCCTCACCTGAAGCGGGCGCGGGGGCAGATCAGCTTTGTCAGCTCCGTGGTGGCTATCATGCCCGGACCAGATTATGCCGTCTACACGGCCACCAAAGCGGGGCTGGAAGGTTTTGCCCGCAGTCTGCGCCAGGAGCTGCGTGGACAGGTAACGGTTCAGATTATGCGCCCCGGGGCCACCCGCACGGGTATGCACGCTAAAATGGGGCTGGAGACGAGCGTCATGGATTGGCAGCGCTTCCCGCCGTCCGAGCAGGTGACCCCCATGATGCTGCGCCAGATTGAGCGGGGTCGGCCGGTGGTTACGGTCGGATTGGGCAACCGGCTGCTGTATGGCCTGGGCTATTACGCACCGGGACTGGTGGCCTGGGGCTTGCGGCGAAAACGCGGGAATAAGACGGCCGTTTCTACCCCATCAACAGAGGAAAACGGCGCGCCTCTTTGCGCGCCTCTTTGCGCCATCACCGGCGCGGCCGACGGTATTGGCCGGGCGCTGGCCCTCCGTTATGCTCAGGCCGGCTACACTATTATCGGCATTGACCAGGACGCGGACCGGGCCGCAGCCACGGCGCAGGCGATTGGGGCCAACGGCGGCGAGGCCCATTTTATTCTGGCCGACCTGGCCCAGGCCGACGACCGGAGCCGGGTAGTCGAGCAGTTGGCCGCTTACCCGCCGCTGACTGTCCTGATTCACAACGCGGGCATTAACGCCGTCGGTCACTTTGCCCAACTGGACCTGGCCCGGCAGGAAGCCGTTCTGGATATCAACCTGCGGGCGCCGTTGCAGGTAACGGCTGCACTGCTGCGGCAACAGCAACTGGCTGCGGCCGGCCGGCTGGTATTTATCTCTTCATTGTCGCGCTACGTGAGCTATCCGGGAGCGGCCGTTTATGCCGCTACCAAAGATGGGCTGGCTGCTTATGGCCGCAGTCTGAATGTGGCCCTGCCCCAATCGGTTTTGACCGTTTTCCCTGGCCCGACGCGCACCGCCCATGCCCGTCGCTACAGTCCCGATAACAGTCGCGAAGAAACGCGCATGACGCCTGAGGCTCTGGCAGAAGCTATTTTTCAAGCGGATTCTCGCCGTCGCTCTCATCTAATTCCCGGCCGGCAAAATCGCCTCTTTGCCCAACTGGGACACTGGTGGCCGGGCCTGATGGATGGGGCCATGCGTAAACTCATATTAGAAAAGCTGCCTGATGGTCGGTGACCGGAAAACGGTGACCGAAAACGTGAAACGTAAAACGTGAAACGGAAAACGAAAAACGGATAACAGATAATGAAAAACGGGACTGGTCGTCTATTTGCCACCCGCTACCCGCACTTGTGAGATTTGACAGCCACAATACGTCTATAACATGACGTGTGTGTCCTCACTGCTATCCACTACCAATCACACACTACAATCAACCGTCCATCGTCTATCGTCTATCGTCCGTCGTCCATGGTCTATTTTCGAAGGAGCTTGCTGCATGTTTGATGAGCGTTTGCGCGATACAAAAGAAGTACTGTTTATCAACCTGGCCTTAGGGCTGCGCTTGAACCGCATACATCCTTTGTGGTTAACGGCCGTTGCTTTCCTGTTCGGTCTTTTAGCTGCCCTGTTTCTATGGCAGCAAGCCTATCTGTGGGGCCTGCTATTCTGGTGGCTCAACCGTATTTTTGATGGCCTGGACGGCACCGTGGCTCGTGTGGAGTCGCTGCAAACTGATCTGGGTGGTTATCTCGATATTCTGTCTGATTTTGTTATTTATGCTTTGGTGCCGATTAGCCTGGTCCTGGCCAATCCCACCACACCCGCCTTTATCGCCCTGGCCTTTTTGCTGAGTGCCTTTTACGTCAACGGGGCATCCTGGATGTATCTAGCGGCTATTTTGGAAAAGCGGCGCTGGCTGCAGCCGGGCCAAAAAACGTCGGTCAACATGCCGGCCGGCCTGATCGGCGGCGGTGAAACAATTGTCTTTTATTCCGCCTTTATGATTTTGCCTGATTATCTCGTTATCCTTTTTGCCATAATGAGTCTGCTGGTCGCGGCTACCATCATACAGCGGATCATTTGGGCGGCCAGGCGGCTGCGTCTGTAGCCTTCCTTGCTATTCCTGCTTAGTTTCTTCATAATAGATAATATTGAGCAAAGAACATCCTGGCTTTTTAGATTAGCAAGGGCAGTGGCATGGCTGAATTTTTTAACGTTTTACCTCCAGACAAGGCGCGGGCCTTGTTGTTTGAGTATCTGACCCAACCGCTGCCGGCCGAAACCATCCCCACGGTTGAGGCACTGGGCCGAGTCACGGCCGTTTCTGCCACCGCCCCCCATCCCTTACCCAGCTTTCGCCGCAGCACCATGGACGGTTACGCCGTGCGGGCTGCCGATACCTTTGGCGCCAGCGACACCTTGCCCGCTTTTCTGCAAGTGGTGGGGGAAGTACCCATGGGTGCAGCCGCCCAGATTGAACTAAATACCGGCCAGGCGGCCATTGTCCACACCGGCGGTATGATTCCCCAAACGGCCGATGCTGTGGTCCAGATAGAGCATACCCAGGTGGTCGGCGAGCCATTATCGGTGAGCGGTGATCGGTTTGAGATTGAGGTGCTGCGGCCGGTAGCGGTGGGGCAGAATCTGTTGCAGCCGGGAGAAGATGTAAGGCAAGGAGCCGAGATTTTAGCGGCCGGCCACCGGCTGCGGTCCCAGGATATTGGCGGGCTGTTGGCCCTGGGACTGACCGCCATCAGCGTCACCCGCCGGCCTCGTGTAGCCATCCTGGCCACCGGCGACGAGGTGGTAGATCCGACCACCACGCCCGGCCCCGGCCAGATTCGGGATATCAACAGCTATACGGTCAGCGGTCAGGTGACCCAGGCCGGGGGCATCCCCCGGCGCTATGGCATTATTTCTGACGACATCGATGCTATACGGATTGCTGCTCGCCGGGCGCTGGCCGAGTGTGACATGCTGGTGATGTCGGCCGGCTCCTCTGTCAGTATACGGGATGTGACGGTTGATGTGCTGAATGAGCTGGGCCGGCCCGGTGTGCTGCTGCATGGGGTGGCCACTCGTCCCGGTAAGCCGACTATTGTGGGTGTGGTTGAGGGCAAACCGTTGTTGGGGCTGCCCGGCAATCCCGTTTCGGCCATGATTCAGTTTGATATGTTTGGTGTGCCCGCTATTTACCGGCTGCAAGGGTTACAACATCTGCCGCGCCAGGGCCTGGTGTGGGCCACGCTCACTCAAAATATTGCCAGTGAAAGCGGCCGG
>JAWOIM010000443.1:0-6633 GCA_046484685.1 Chloroflexota bacterium
GTACTATGCCCGAACAATGACATGGCTATCAACCATTGAGCCGCCCAATAGGTGGACAATACCACAATCGGTGCCCAGCTAAAAGGCCGGCGAAAACGATTGAGGGCCAGGGCCGCATCAGAAATGACGAAAAGGAGAGACCCGGCGGCAGCCAGCAAGGCCCCGGTTGTATCCAGCAGCGACCAGCGGCCGAGTGCCTGCCCGGCCATGAGCAAAATGGTAACGACGTAAAAAATGACCGGCAGCCGCATTCGGCCCAAATGGGAGTGGAGCAGCCCGTAGATCAGCCCGCCCACCAGGAGCAGCGGCAGCAGCCACCAGGATATCACCAGCCCCACCCCGGCCGTGAAGGCGGCGATATAAAACCAATGGCCGGCCAGAAAGCTGCCCAATCCCGGCAAAAAGTAACGTTCGGGCAGCATCAGAAAGACATCCCCGGCCAGCCCTAAAATCAGACCGGCCACAATTAGCCAGGCATAGGCCCCCGGATCGGCTGCCGTGGCCGTGACTGCGCCCCACAGAGCCAGCAGGATGATAAGTCCTGTGGTGGTGGGCTTGAACAGGTAGACCCAGCTTTGTTTGTGGTGGTAACGACCGTAAATGGCCAATACGGCCGTTATGCCCGCCAGGAGTGAAAGTATTATCATACGTAGTCAGTAGTCAGTAGTCAGTAGTCAGTAGTCAGTAGTCAGGATGACATCTTGGAAGAAGTTGGTGACGCTTTGGGCCAGGGATAATTCTTCGGCCAGAACACGATCTTCGTATTGGTGAAGCCATTGATGGAGATATGGCCGTGCCTGCTGAAACTCTATCAGCATAATGCGGCCCAGGTCGCCGACCCCGGTCATAAAGCCGCTGTCAAAAAACGCTTGCTCTACGGCCGTCCAGTCGTAGGCCAGGCGTATGATTTCGGCCTGCCAACGGCCATTGTGCCAGCTCAACTGAGCATACGACGCCCGCCGGTCACCGTCAAACGACATCCCAACTGAGCCAACGTTCACCACCAGCGTCTTGTCCACCTGGCGAATCAAGGGGCGATGGGTGTGGCCCACGCACAGGACGGCCGGGGGTGGGGCAATCAGCGGGCGCAGCACTTTATCGCTCAAGGCCGGGTAGATACCGATTCGGTTGCCCGCCATCGAAGCATGAACGGCACGAACCTCCCGGCCATCGGGGCCGGTCAGGCTCACCTGAAAGGGCATAGCTTCCAGCGCCTTGACCTCGCCGTTCAACTGGGCCAATGTCCAGAAGGAGTTGCGATATATATCCAATCGCGGTCCGCTTTGGGGCGCGTCGGGGCGCATGTTTTCCAGGACGTAATCTTCGTGATTGCCTCGTACCAGGTGCCAGCCGGTTTCTGCTTGCTTTTGCAGCACAAGTTGCAGACATTCGGCCGGATAAGGGCCGCGATTGACCACATCGCCGGCCATGATAACCTCATCTGGTGCCCAGGTTTCAAGGTGCTTGGTTACGGTTTGTAAGGCTGCCAGGTTGGCGTGTATATCGGCTAAAACGGCTATTTTCATGATGTACGTAACAAAAACTGGATAAGACGTCTGGCATATGAGCAGCGACTTTTAACAATATCAGGATTGATTTGGCCCAGCAAAACAAACGAATCTCTGCCTTTGCCGTATGACCTTTTGTTTGTGTGTCGCGTGGCTTCTTTTAAGCCGCGCAAAATATCTGCTTTGGGTGCAGTCTCTAGATCAGGGTGGCCTGGCAACTTGTCCCTGTTGAACCCTTGGCCGAAATAGTTGGCCAGCGTATCGACATCAGCGACAAGCCACGTTTCCATACATTGGGCCATCAGGTGTACCTGTTCATTTGTGGCCTCTTGTGGTTTGGGCCAGTGGTCCTGTTGGTGCAAATGGTGCCACGGCTCACTGTTAGGGGCAACCCGTGCCTCACCGTCTACCAGTAGGAGTGGTAGTTCATCCACATTCTGTTCCAGCGCAATACAAAAGGACCTGTAGGCGTCGTTCCGTGAGCCACAGGCTATAATACCGGGCATTTTTCCTGTCAGGCCCACCTTTTCTAAAAATTGCCGAACGCCTTTACGACAACGAGTAGAGGCAGTCTTATCTCCCTCACCTTCCACGTAAAGTTTCACTGAAGCCATGCCTTCTCCTCTATCTACCAGCGATTGCCACCGATTTCACCGCGACGCCAGAGTTCACCGAGTGAATAACTTTCGAGCCAGATACTCAAACGTTTCCGGTCAAGGCGACGCAGGGTTGTGGCGCCATTTTCTTTTTCACACACAATGACCGCTTCTGGCGTATCTGATAAGGCATCTACTAAAATATCCGAATGGGTGGTAATCACCAGTTGGGTGCGGTGGGAGGCTTCGACCAACAATTGAGCCAAACCAGGCAAAATGTCAGGGTGTAGCCCTAATTCAGGCTCTTCGATTGCCACCAAAGGAGGTGGTTCAGGATGGCAAAGAATAGCTAACAGGCAAAGATAGCGTAAGGTACCATTTGATAGGCGGGATGCGGGGATGGGCTGGCGCAGCCCTTTTTCTTCCAGGAATATCTGTACCGTGCCTCCACGAATATGCCCGGAGATGCGGGTAAACTTATCATGAAACTCCTGTAATTTCTCAAGCAAAATTGTATGTAGTCCCAACCGATCTTCGAGATCGTTGAGAACCAAGGCCAAATTGCTGGCATCTTCCAGGAGGAAATCATTGGGCAGGTCGGTTTGTTGAGGCAAACGGAGTGAGGCATTATGGCCGAGATTCCATTCCCGGTACAATTTGAACCGGCGATACTGCTGCCCCAAATGGGTGAGTTCCGGGTATTGGTCAGGGTCTTTGCGTTGGGATAAGACAGATTGGTCTGGAGCTAAATCTTCGCGGCGCAGGCTGCGCGTAAAATAGGGTTCGTTGTTCTCATTGCCATTGCCGGCATAGTCAGTGCTGCGGCGTACATTTAACAGCGGACGGCCGTTTTGAAACCGGTAAAAAAAGGGCACACTGGCAGTATCAGGCAGATCAGGACGTTCATTTTCAATCGCTTCGTCTACCAGTTCAAGGCGCTGCCCGACCATACTAAATGCCAGGCGATGATGTAGACGATGGCGTAAAGGAGAATGGTTGTTAACTGTAACCTCTAATTCAGCCGTGGGCGTTTTGCCAATCCCCTTCCCCTTCCACAACCATTCATTGATACCTCCCCCTCCCCGAATTGGTTCGGTTAAGTCATCGGCGGTGGCTTGCAGCAGATCGAGTGCTTCGATAACATTTGATTTACCGGAAGCATTAGGCCCAATGAGAACATTCAAGGATTCCAATCCTAGTTCGCCGGTGTTGGGGCCAAAAGAGAGAAGGTTCTTTATGTTGATAGTGTGAATGAGTCGTTTGTTACCTAACATGATTGACTCCTGATTACCTAACAGGCAACACGAAAATAGACAGCCTGCCGATTTCTAAAGGTAACCGTTCAGACTTTTGAAGTTTTTCTATCTGGAAATGCCAGCTTTCAAGAGCTAAAACTTCAAAAGTCTCTTGAGAGACTGAATGCTTACTTCTAAAGAAACCAAACGTTATTATACAACACCTTATGCTAAAGCACTCTCATCCCCGGAATCACGTACGAAGACGCAGGAGCCGTTGACTATATCGACAATGCGTAGATAAAAGTGCAGGTCGGGGGCTTTCGGCAAACCGATCACGGTGAGATCGGCACGGGGGGCTGCGGTCAGGGCTGCTTCGAAATTATCAACGAGAACAATCTGGTCGGTGTTGGCGGGTAAACGGGCCAGCGTTTTTAGCTCATTGAGCAGGGTATGGGCATAATGGCCGGCTTCCTCATCTTTGACGGCCATGCAAAGATGGATACGGCCGTTCCAATTCCGCCGTAACTGCAACGCCAACAAAATAGCCAGATCATTGCCTTCGGCCTGTGCCCGCAACTCCCAGTTAGTCGGTGGCGAAATCCAGACGTTGATCACCTGCTCCCGCCCCAGGTCATTGACACGGTGGCGGGCCAGCAGCACGATGCCCATACGATAAGCGGCCGTTTTATCCAGCAACTCCCGCAATTCAGTCAGATCGCTATCCGGCCGCAAATGTAAAAAGAGCAAATTAGGCCGGAAAAAAGTGTGGCGCAGCACCTGCGTTGTGGCCCGCACCCCATTGGTAAAAGAATCATCTTCCAGCAGAATCGTTTGAGCGCTGATGTCTTCCACTAAAAAGGCCCGCGTCAACAGCTTTAAACCCTCCAATTCTCCCTCGTGGCCCGCTTTATAGATACCCAGCGAATTGACGCGCCCCTGCGGTTTGGCCAGCGCCCGCAAAAAACGGTAGCTGCCGTTTAGCTCATCGACCGACTGCACCGGCACCAGCAGCGACGGCTTCCAGGCCCGGTAGACGGCCGAAGGCATTTCCATCGATTTATTAGCCGCCCATTCCGCAATTGTAAAAAAGAGGCCGCTGCGAACATCGTCACTGCTCTCATTGCCGATAGCCCGCCGCGCCAGAAAGGCATACAGTCCCACCACCAGCACAATGGCAATCAGGCCAAAGGCAGGGTTAATCAAAAACATGACAAAAAAACAGCTAATCAGTCCTACTAAGGGAATGACGCGCGAAATGCTCAATGAAGGGCGAAAACTAACCATATTCAACATCTGTTCAATAAAGACCACCATATTCAACATGCCGTAGGTAATCATAAAGAACATAGAAATGACGCCGGCGATAGCGTTTAGACCGCCCCCCTGACCGCCCACGGCCAGGGCCGCCAGCAGGGCCATCAGGCCGATCACACCATTGGCAATCATGGCCGGCCGGGGTTCTCCGGCAGGCGTTTCGCGAGCCAGCAAATCGCTCATGGGCAGCAATTTTTTAATGGCCAAGGCCTGCATCACACGGGGCGCAGCTACCAGCGACCCCAGCGCGGATGAAAAAGTGGCCCCCAGAATACCGGCCAGAATAGCCCAGTCCCATAGTGCCTTGTCCACCAGAATCGTTTCCGTCGTAATTAGTTCTGTCGGGTTGGCGGCCAGCGCCAGCCAATAGGTCAGGCCCAGATAGATAACCAGGCCCACGCCAATAGCCCCCATGGTACCCAGGGGCAAACTTTCACGCGGCTTGGCCAGCGAGCCGCTCATGCTGATACCGGCCATAATGCCGGTGACGGCCGGGAAAAAGATGGCAAAAGTGCCCCAAAAATCCCACAGGGCAAAGTCGCCCCACAGAACCGGTGTTTCGGTCAACCCTTCTTGCCCGGCAATAGGAAAGCTGCCCATTACAATAGAAAAGATAGACAAGCCAACAATGGCCAGGATAACAAACTGGATGCGAAAGGCGAAGCTGGTGCTGACGTAGGCGATACCAAAAACCAGCACAAAGGCCAGCAGGCAAACCAAAAAGTAGGAATGGCCGGGGAAAATACGCAGCCAGCCTTCACCAAAGGCCAGCACGTATAGGGAAACAGAAATCCCCTGCGCCAGAAAGAGAGGCACGCCCACCGCCCCGCCAACTTCCAATCCCAATGCTTTGGAAATAATGGCGAAAGCGCCACCGGCTCCCACGCGAGTGTTGGTGGAAATGGAAGAGACGGAAAGCGCAGTGGTGATGGTGATGACATGGGCTAAGAGAATAATCAGCACGGCCCCCAGCAGGCCGGCATTACCCACCACCTGACCCAGGCGCAGGTACATAATGGCCCCTAAAATGGTCAGCAGCGTGGGCGTAAAAACACCGGCGAAGGTGCCAAACTTTTGTTGAACTTCTATTTCCGGTTCTGGTCCGGTGGTACGCTGCTGCAACTCATCAAGACCCGCTTGAACTTTTTCTAACATGTGTTTGACTCCTTTCAGGCAAGTATTGAAACTGTCTAACTAGAGTATACCGCAAAAACGGCCGTCCCGAATTTAGCAAAGCGACCGTCAACGCCTACCGGGCTGCTTCTCGTTTGCGCTCTTGAATCCACTCCTCTGGGCGGCGCGTCAGCGGCCCGCTCGCGGTGGCCGGTTGACAATGGCTATTTCTGTTTCTATCGGGCCGTCGCCCTGCCGCTTCTGCACCAATCCCTCCAGGTTGTTACGGGCAATCTCGCAGTCAGGATCGATGGTCAATGCCTGTTTTAGAGCAGCTTCGGCTTCATCAGTGAGAACAGCGGATTCAACAGCGGATTGGGAAATGAACGGATTAACTCTGTTTTTCTCTGTGTATCTCCGCGTGTCCTCCTTCGATGTTACTCAGCTTGTAATTAGATTGTCAAGAATACTCCAAAAACCGTCAGATAGACGCATGGTACTTTAGCAACCAAATAATGAGTTTGGCGCTTATGTCAACAAATATAAACACCTGAGCAGACCACACTCCCAATCGGTCCGTGTCATAGCAGGACAAGCACACGGAAGACATCCAGGGATACGAGGGACTTTGCCTGGTAAGCGAGCTGGTACTCTGCTTGTTTATTCAAGTTTGCGTATCACCCGACCTGGGGGCCTCTAGCTGAGCGACGAGGTCGAACCTCTAGGACAAGTGCGAGTTGTTCCCCCAGGTCGGGCTGCCTGGCTTGCGGATGACCCAGACCAGCCGGGTAGACTGGACAGGTGGTTGTCAGAGCGTGTGACCAATTTAGGCCAAACGCTCCGGCTCAAAAGGGCACTGCCGCG
>JAWOIM010000467.1:0-7066 GCA_046484685.1 Chloroflexota bacterium
TTAGGTAATACAGGCTATATCGTAACAACACAAAACAAATGGTTGCTTGCATTTTTGGCTTCCAGATGCGCTTGGTATCTGATCTCGAAAACTTCAATTGCTCTTGGCGAGCGGGCCGGTGTCCCTCGCTATCGTTTGGTTGATCAATACATGCGGCCTCTACCAATACCTGATGTATCTGAGACTGAACAGAAAACTCTGGCAAAATTGGCGACGGCGCTCACGGATCTAGCGAACGATCGTTACCAACTTCATGAAAAAACCCGCCACCGCATCCTAACCGACCTGGGGACGCCCGACGGCAAGCTCAACCAAAAACTAACCGCCTGGTGGAGCCTCACTTTCACCACCTTCCGCCGCGAACTGAAAAAAGTATTTCGCCAGGACATCCCCGTCAGCGAGCGGGACGAGTGGGACGCCTGGTTCAGCCAGCGCCGCGCCCAGCACGAGCAAACCACCCAGGCCATCATCCGCCTGGAAACCGAACTCAACCAGCACGTTTACCGCCTCTTCGACCTCACTCCCGCCGAAATCAAACTCATCGAAGCCAGCACCAAATACCCCTACGGCGAAGTGTAGCGTCGTTTAACCCTAATGACCCAAAACATGCTATAATCAGCGTAAATTAGCAGGTTAGCCAAGCCTATAGACATGGATGGACCAAATATGCACGAACGAATCGAATTAAATCCAATGGTTTGTCATGGAAAGCCGGTTATAAAGGGGACCAGAGTTATGGTCTCAACCATCCTGGGTGCGCTAGGGGCCGGTGACACGATTGATATGATCCTGGAAGATTACCCGAATATTGAACGTGAAGACATTGAAGCCGCGCTTTCATTTGCCAGTGAACTGACCCAGTTTGAAGAAGTACCCTACGAGCTGACCCCCGCATGAATTTCTTGCTCGATGAGAACTTTCCCAAATCGGCCGAAAAATTGTTGGTTGACTTGGGCCATCACGTTATTGATATTAGAGGGACTGATCGGCAGGGAGTAGATGATTTTCAACTGTTTGAGATAGCGCAACAACACGAAGCTGTTTTACTAACCACAGATCGTGACTTTTATCACACTGTTCCTTTGGCTCATGCAGAGCATTTTGGCGTGATCGTTATTGCGTTGAAACAGCCAAACAGAGACGCAATTTTATCCAGATTGCGTTGGCTGCTTACCCAACAGATTGTGCGTACAATTGACAACAAAGTTATTCTGTTACGCGACAGGTCATACCGAATTCGTTAACCACCCTGTTCCGCGAAGTGGTGCGCCACGCCCGGAACCAGCAAACCACCCAGGCCATCATCTCAAAGGCAAGGTGTAATTACGCAGGTACAGGGCACTGACCGAAAGGTATTGGTCATTGAAACTCCTGTGGCCAATGCCTTGCACCACTGGCCAATGCCTTGCACCACGCTAAGAATTTTGGGCTTTTGATTAGTACATGGGTGGTATGTATTGCATACCACCCATGATACAACAAGATATGTACTGTGTCAACCCTGCAAACCGGCTAAAAATGTGAGCATCTCATGGAACGATTTGGGGAAAAATTGCGACAATTGCGGACACAACATGGTTTAAGTTACCGGCAACTGGCTAAACAGCTAGAAACTTCCCACAGCCACATAATCAATTTAGAGACTGGCAAACATAAGCCATCTGTGGACCTGATCGTGAGAATCGCCGGGTTATTTGACGTATCCTTCGATCAATTGATGAATGACACCATTGATCTGCCTGGGTAGTATTTGTTGCCAAATTGCCCCACGATTTTCCAATAAATCGACAGTAGTTTGGTGAGCAAGCTTGCCCCCTATGCTATAATTTACTGTATGAATCACATCGGTTTACCACTATCCGAAAAAAGGATCGCCCATGACTGTTAAGCTGATTGAGGAAAAAGTCGTAAAAACTTTACGGCGGCTGCCATTGGTGAAACAACAGGAAGCTTTAGACTTCGTGGAATTTTTGGCGCGGCAAAACGAACTAGCAGCCGGTATTGAAAGCACGCCTGGTGTGGCCGGTGGCGCGGCCTGTATTGCCCAAACCCGCATCCCCGTCTGGCTGCTGGTGCAGGCCCGCCAGTTAGGCAGCAGCGACGCCGAGATTTTACGCAGTTTTCCCGCGCTGACCGCCGAGGATTTGGTCAACGCCTGGGCCTATTACCGCGCCAATCCGGAGAGCATAGAAAAAGAGATTGCAACCAACGAAGAAATAGACGAGATTGTAATTACTCAGGCTGAAGATAACGACGCCTGGGAGCCGCCCATTTTTATGAATATCGAGATAGAGAACACCCGGACGAATCTGGCAAGGAGAAAGAATTGGCCATGACAGTTCAAGAGCTGCTGCCCCTGGTCAAACAGCTTGACCGCCCCGACAAGCTGCGCTTGATGCAGGTTATCCTGCACGAGTTGGCGCAAGAAGAAGGCATGAGTTTACTCGCGCCGGAAAACCTCCTGCAAGCAGGACAGAATTACCCTGTCTGGTCCCCCACAACAGCCTATAGCGCGGCCGATACGCTGCTGAAACTGCTTGAGGAACAGGAAACGTATGATGGATAAAGTACGCTTCGATTATGTTGCTGTCAATCAAGCACTGGCAGCAGGCAGTTATATGCCAATTGTGCCGCTTACGGTACGTCTTGATAACAAAAGCATTACCACAACGGGCCTGTTGGATACGGGGGCAACTGTTAATGTATTGCCTTACGAAATTGGCGAAGCGCTCGGTGCAGTATGGTCCGAGCAGCAATCATCGCTGCACTTGAGCGGTAATTTAGCCAACTGGAAAGCGAAAGCTTTATTGGTACAGGCACAGTTAGCACATTTTGATGAAGTGCAGTTGGCTTTTGCCTGGACACAGTCCAGAAACGTGCCGATGATTTTGGGCCAGGTAAATTTCTTCATGGCCTTTGATGTTTGTTTTTATCGTGCTGAACTGGCGTTTGATATAAAACGCCATGATGTTAAAGTTTGAATTGGATGCAGCCAAGTAGCGGCCAATGGTCAAATTGATGCCGGCGCTGAAGAAACAAACCAAACCGCCCTGACCCGCGAACTGGTGCGCCACTGCCGGCGAAACGGCCAATACCCGATTAGAAGAAAGGGTGCGGCAGAAACGGCCGTATGTCCTGTAGGTCAATTTGGAAAATCGACCAGGCAATTTTGCAAATTGCCCCACAAGTTGGCGTCGAATGTTACTATGTGGGTAAGCTTGTCTCGTGTGCTATAATTTCCGGTATAGATAAAATCATTTTACCGATAATCTGGCAGTGAGGTCAAAAATGTCATTGGCACTTGAAACAAGACCCATCCCCCTGGAAAAAGATGAAGATGGCACCATCTGGGTAATAGGCACACGGATACCGTTGGATACCGTTGTCTATGCCTATCTAAACGGCGACAGCGCCGAGGAAATTGTCGAAAGTTTCGATATACTCAACCTGTCTGATGTTTATGCTATTATCAGCTACTATCTGGATCACCCAGATGAAGTAAACACCTATTTGCAAATGCGGGAGACTGAAGCAGACAGCCTACGCCGCCAAATCGAAGCACAATTTCCCAGTCACGGTCTGCGACAGCGGTTGTTAGCCCGGCAAAAAAAACGATGATCAAGTTGGCCACTGACGAAAACTTTAACGGGAAAATCGTACGTGGCTTATTGCGCCGCCAGCCTGGCATTGACATTGTGCGCGTGCAAGACAGTCCAGTCTACCAGGCAGATGATCCCACCGTGCTAGCCTGGGCGGCGCAAGAGCAGCGCATTCTGCTCACACACGATATTCGGACAATGGCCGGTTATGGGTTCACGAGAATCGAACAGGGCTTACCTATGCCTGGCTTATTTCAAGTGGAACAATCGGCATCAATCGGCCAGGTTATTGAAGATATTTTACTCCTGGCGCTGTGCAGCCTTGAGGGAGAGTGGGAAGGGCAAATACGTTACCTTCCTCTCTAACATTATCGTGCCCCTGTCGACGAAACGGCCGTTTGCCCGAATTAGAAGAAAGGGTGCGTCAGAAACGGCCGAATGTCCTGTAAGTCGATTTTCCAAATCGACCAATTCCCTCGCTAAAAAGCAGTTTATGCTACAATAAAGAAAATGATTTACTGCTATCCAAGAAAAGGCATTGGCTATGACAATGGATTGCACACGATTAGAAGCCATATCTGGGTCACGATGTCCTGACCGTCTATAAATTAGTGCCTTGGGCCACTACCGAAAAATTAATGACTACTTTCCACTATTCGGTCGCTGCTATTCCTCTTAATCGTCAACCTGTTGTTGATTTTTTGCTGCCGCCGACGCCCGCACCGCGTGGCACGGCCGTTCAGATTTTAGATCAGCGACCTACGGCCCAGGCGGAGGCAGAGTGGGTGATCCGCCTGCAAGAGTTGGACGCACCGGGCGTGGTTGATCTGCTGGCGCTCGATTCTCCCCATACCCATCTGATACCCACCACCACCGACCGCTTGGTTCCCTCCCTCTTTTTGTCAGACCCTGACTTTTTAACGCGCAGCCTGGGCGGCTGGTCGCCCATCTATTTTGCCACCATGGGGCTGCCGCAGCCGCTCCCCGCCGACCCCCTGCTGGACCATCTGGAAGAACTGGTAGTTTATGGCGAGCAGATCGATTATTTTGGTGCAGACCCGGCGCAGGTAGCCGCCCGGCTGGATGAAGAACTGGAGGGGCTGGACGCCGCTGCCACTGCCGAAGCGTATATGCGGCTGTTTAACGGCCGTTCCTCCCGACCGCCCGTTGACCATATTGAGCAGATCTACCGCGAGATTGTTCAGGAAACTTATTTTGTCGACGATGGGCGGCCTCCTTTGCCCCGGCTGCTGCTGCTGGATGAGCTAATGGGCCAACTGGTTCGCCTGGAATTAGAACGGCGTAAGGCCCTGGCCAACGGCGACACGGCCACGGTCGAATCGATTGCCGCCTGGCAGCAGGCCCGCCGTGAGGAATCCGGCCTGCACCTGATTCTAAAGGGAGAATATATTGCCGGCCGCCACCGGCGCAGCACGATTTTGATTGCCCCTGAACTGGGCGTGGTGGTTAAACAGCCGGCCCCTGAACCGTTTCATGAGATTGAAATAGCAGCCCGCCACTATGACGGCCGTTCCGAAAATTGGCCCACCCTGACACGCGACAAAAAGCTGGTGACGCCGCGCGGCCGGCTGCGCCTCATCCTCGAAGAGGGGTTTATCCCCCGCTTGTACGACGTCTTCGACCATAAAATGAGCTGCTCTAGCCTGCTGGGGCTGACGGTGGAGCAGTTTGTGGTTGGGCCTACTGTTCAAGAATATGTGCTGGCCGATCCGGCACGCATGACGGCCAGTTTGTACGACACGATTTTGCTCCACCAGCAGGTGTGTGAGGCGCTGGGGGTCGAAAACGGGGATTGGCACGCGGCCAATTTCATTCTGCGTGATAGTGATGGGGAGATTGTGCATATTGATTGGGGAGCGGCCCGGCCGCTGCGTCAGGAGGAATTGAGCGAAAACGGCCGTTTGGCCCGCCTCAACCAGGTTAAAAATATCGCTTTCTCCTTTCATGACGACACCCTGGCCCGGCGCGTCCTGACCCTCCACGATGACCTGCTGGCCCACCCCGACCGCCCGGCCCGCCTGCGCCGGCGGGCTGAGGGTCGTGTAATGTAACGAGATGGTTTAAAAACCTCGCAGGTCTTCTCTGGTAAAACAAAAAAGGTCGTTGTCCAATAAGGTATTATTGCTTGACGATCTTGAAGTTAAACATGGGTGTTTGCAAGGCGCCATACAGCCGAATCCAAAGAGGCAGCAGCATTTCTGTTCCTCTGGCCGTCGTGATGTCGCCTAAATCAAGGATGTTCTGCGGCTGCCAGCCAAACCAGTCGGTTAAAAATGTGGCCACCTGCTTCTTGGCCTCAGCGTCATTACCGCTTATAAAAACGGTATGATCATCCGGCAGCAGCCCTGGATTGACCATAAGGTGGGCGTTCATCGTATTCAGCGTCTTCACCACTTTTGTTTCAGGAAAGGCCTTTTGGATTTGTTCGGCTAAGGAATCGGTGTTGGCTACAGCCAGCGTAGGCGGGAATCCCTGAGAGCCGTCCAACGGGTTGGCAATGTCGATCAGAATTTTAGCCCGCAAATTGCCGGCACCGGCCTGGTTTAAGGCAGATAACGAAGCCACTCCGGCGGTGGTATTGAAAAGGATTTCCCCATGGGCGGCCGCTTCCTGGAATGTACCGAGCCTGACCTGCGGCCGCTGTTTTTTCCATTCGCTGAAAGGGGGATTCCCGTAGCCATCCGGTTCTGTACGGGCCAGCGTGGCTGCCACGTCCCGTGTGCCAAACAATACCTCATGACCCGACTCCTGGAGGTGACACGTCGTTTGTTTGCCGAACGGGGTCCGGCAGCCGTTAGTATGAGCGACATTGTGAAAGCAGCCGGGGTCGGGCGGGGGACACTTTATCGCCATTTTGCTAACAAAGGGGAGCTGTGCCTGGCGGTGATGGATGAAGAAATTGCGGAGTTTCAAAATGAGGTATTGAGCCGGCTGCGGCAGATGACGGCCGTTTCCACCCCAGCTCTGACGCAACTGGATGATTTTTTGGACCGGCTGGTGCTGTTTACCGAAATGTATACGCCGCTGCTGCGGGAAGCGCAGCAGCAAGGCTTGCACTACTTCGAGAAAAAAGAAGGGACCCCCCAATATTGGCAGCAGGTAACGGTGTTGGGGCTGTTGCGAACGGCCGTGACCCAGGCGGAAATGCCTGCCGAGTTGGACCTCGCCTATCTCACCGACGCCATCCTGGCGCCGCTTAATCCCCAACTGTTCCACTACCAGCGTACCGTACAAGGCTTCTCCCCGGAACGTATTAGCCGGGGACTACGAGCGTTTGTCGCCCAACTGCGACTTTAGCACTTTTTGTAATTTGTCTATTCGTCATCGAAAATGCTCTCTAATACAAGCTGTTTTCCGATCAGATTTCGTACCAGCGGTATATCAGACAGGCGCAAGAGCCAGTTGACGAGCTGCAAGCGCAGCTCACTTTGTTCCCCAAAGTGAGC
>JAWOIM010000162.1:0-4670 GCA_046484685.1 Chloroflexota bacterium
TTCGCCACGGCGATATTGAGGCCGGGTTGGCCCAGGCCGACGTTGTCGTAGAACGCACCTACCATACGGCCACAACCGAACATGCCTTTTTAGAACCGGAATGTTCTATTGGTGTGCCGGCCGGCTACGATGAGGCCCACCAAAAACTGACCATCTACGTCGGTTCTCAAATTCCCTATGCCGACCGCAACCAGGTAGCCGCCTGTCTGGATTTGCCTGACGGCCAGGTCCGGATTATCAGCCCGCTGGTAGGCGGTGGCTTTGGCGGCAAGGAAGATATTGCCGCCCAAATTCACGTGGCGCTGCTGGCCCAAAAAACCGGCCGGCCGGTTAAAATGCTTTACCGGCGTGATGAATCGCTGCTCTTCCATCCCAAACGTCACGCCACCACCATTCACATTAAAACCGGGGCCACGAAGGATGGTCGCTTAACGGCCGTCCAGGCCACGCTCTACGGGGACGGCGGAGCCTACGCCAGCCTGAGCGATAAGGTGATGACCCGCGCCACCACTCACGCCACCGGTCCCTACATTGTGCCCCACGCCAAAATTGATTGTTACGCCTGTTACACCAACAACCCGCCCAGCGGCGCATTCCGGGGCTTTGGTGTCACCCAGTCCGCTTTTGCCGTGGAACAAAACATGGATATTCTGGCCCAGGCGTTGGGCCTCGACCCGCTGGAATTTCGCCGGCGTAACGGGATGCGCGTAGGCCAGGTTACGGCTACCGGCCAGTATTTACGCGAGAGTGTCGGTTTGCTGGAAACGTTAACGGCCGTTGAGGAACAAACCCAAAATTTAACCGTGGACAAGTCTCGTTTTAACGATCACAAATCAAACAAAGCCTACGCCTGGGGTGTGGCCTGTGCCTATAAAAATACCGGCCTGGGGGGCGGCGCACCGGATAAATCGGCCGCGCTGGTAGAAGTCTATAGCGACGGCACGGCCGAAATTCGTACCAGCGCCGCCGAAATTGGCCAAGGATTGGTGACGGTGGTGGCCCAAACCACGGCCGAAGAGTTGGGCCTGCCCTACGAGCGCGTCAAGGTACTCCTGTCCGACACCGATCTGACGCCGGATGGGGGGCCAACGACGGCCAGTCGCCAGACTTACGTCACCGGTAACGCTGCCCGCCTGGCGGCCGGCACCATGCGCGAGATGTTGAGCAGTGTGGTGGCCGAACGCTTTGATGTTCCCCCCGGCAGCGTGCGTTTTGAAGAGGGGCTGCTACGCGCCAACGGTCATAACGTTCCCTTTGGCCAGGCGGTGCAATGGCTGATTGACGAAGGGCGCGAACCGCGTACCTATCATGAATATATGGCCCCTAAGACAGAGCCGCTGGGCACGGGCGGTGACATGCACTTTGCTTTTAGTTTCGCCATCCAGGCCGCCCTGGTCGAAGTTGACCTGGAAACAGGTGAGGTTCACGTGTTGAAAGTGGTGGCGGTCAACGACGTGGGGAAGTCGGTCAATCCGGTCGGGCTGCAAGGGCAGGTGGAGGGGGGCGTTATGATGGGTCTGGGCAACGCGTTGACGGAAGAATTTATCGTCGAACAGGGCATTCCTTTCACCGGCACTCTGGCCCGCTACAAGATGCCCAGCATTAAGCACACGCCGGAGATTGTTTCGATTATTGTGGAAGATCCCACGGCCGATGGCCCTTATGGGGCCAAAGGGGTAGGCGAGATTTCCTCGATTCCCACCACGCCGGCTATTTGTAACGCTATCTATAATGCTTGTGGCGTTCGGGTGTACAGCCTGCCCATTGACCAGGATAAACTGTTGTTGGCTTTGAAAAACGGCCGTGACGCCTGTTAATAAATCGGTGCAACAGCCCATCACTGCTAACCCGGCACCGGGTCACTGAATACCGGTCACTGCCCATCAGCCACCAATTCATAAACCAGCGTCGGCTGTTGTTTACCGCGCACGGTGATTTGGCGGCGGGCGGCAATGGTGGAGGGTGGTGGCGCCAGAAAGCGGTGGGTATGTTCGCTTAGCAGGACAGGTGTGCCCCATTCTTTGGTTAAGGATTGCAGACGGGCCGCCAGGTTGACCGGGTCGCCAATGACGGTATATTCCAGCCGTGCCTGGCCGCCTACGTTACCGGCCACCATATCCCCGGAAGAGATGCCAATGCCAATGGTCAGCGGGGGCAACCCCAGGGCCACCTGCTCGGCGTTGAAAGCGGCCAACGCCCGCATCATCTGGGCCGCGGCCTGAACGGCCCGTAGAGCATGGTCAGGCTGGCGAATGGGCACACCAAAGATAGCCAACAGCGAGTCACCCCCAAATTTATTGACAATTCCCCCTTCGGCCACGACAACATCTACCATGCGCGTGTAGTAACGGTTGAGAATATCGACTACCTGGCACGGATCTAGCCGCTCTGACAGGCCGGTAAAGTCACGGATGTCGGCAAAAAGGGCAGTGGCGGCCACGTTTTCCCCGCCCAGATCCGTTTCACCGCTGAGAACCCGGTCGGCCACTTCTTTGCTAACGTAACGGCCGAATAAATCGCGCATCTTTTGGCTCTGTTCCAACTGGGACAGCATCTCGTTAAAGCGAAAGGCCACATCGCCCAACTCGTCGTTGGCCATGACAGAGGTTCGCGGCGTCAGATCGCCGGTCGCTACCTGGCGCATCGTGCCCACCACATTGTATAACGGCTGCAACAAACTGCGGGCCGTTAGCAGACTCAGCAGCGTATTGCCCACCAGCCCAATGCCCACAATAAAGAAAATCGTCCACTGTAACCGATTGAGTACTTCAACCTCGTTCAAGAAGGGATCGAGAACACCAACGGCGCTGTTGCGGGCGGCCACTCCCAGCAAAATGAGGGGCATCAGGCCGGTCAGCCAGAAGGTCAGTCCCAGCCGCCAGGCAACCGTAATGCGGGGCGCTCCTGTCTGGCGCAGATGGCCATCGGAAAAAAAACGAACCAGTTGGGGACGCCACAAGTTGTCGATGATGAGAAAGGAGAGGGTGGCCGTGGTCAGGCCGCCTATGATGCCGATACCCAAAAAGGTGCGCAGGAAAACGGGCAGAGTGACTGTGCCCATCATGCGCCCGCCCCAAGAGAAGTAAACGGCCGCTGCCAGCCAGACAGCCAAAACAAGGCCGGAGAGAAGCAGGGGATAGCGAGCCGCCAGCCGGCGCACCGGGTCGGGCACGCTGCCGGTCTCTATGACGGCTAACCGCTCCTGCCAGGGGGCCAGTCGAGCCGCCAGGCGATAGGCTGTGATAAAGGCCAGCCCATTTAGCAGACCCATCACGGTGAAAAAGGTAATCCAATCTTCCTCGCTGCCGCGCCAGAACGCCTTGTTGGCGCGGAAGGTTTCGATATCAATGTAGGCGAAATAGAAAAAAACGAGAAAGGCGCACAGAATGTTGCCGATAAATAAGGCCAGAAGCAGCAAGCGGTGTTGTTTCATATGAACCTCCAGAATATAGATGCACCCAGAGCGCCAAAGCTTACGACCGGAAGGGCAGTTTGTCAACAATTGGAACGCCTATCGCTATCTGGCCTGGCTACACCACGATGTTTACCAACCGGCCCGGTACGACAATGACGTCACGTATCGTTTTGTTTTGGATGAAGCGCTGCACGTCGGGAGCTTGCACGGCCGTTTGGCGCAGCACCCCCTCATCTACATCAACCGCTACCTGAATCCGGTCCCGCACCTTGCCGTTTACCTGCACCACAATCGTGATTTCCTCATCAACCGTCAGCGCTTCGTCATAGGTGGGCCACGGCTGCACATGGACCGATTCTGTCTGGCCCAGTACCGTTTGCCACACTTCTTCGGTCACAAAGGGGCAGATAGGGGCCAGCAGCCGGGTAAAGGTGTCAATGGCCTGAAACCAATGGGTTCGCCCCTGGCCAGATTCGTAAGCGGCCGTCAATGTATTCAAATATTCCATCAGGGCGGCAACGGCCGTATTATAACGAAACTGCTCCATGTCCCGCGTCACCCGCCGGATGATTTTGTGCCGCTGTCGCTCAAATTCCGCATCGCTGGGGCTGCTTTCGCTGCCTGACCCCGTGGCCTGAGCCATTGGCTGCGCCAACCGCCAATACCGCTTAATAAAGCGCGTCACCCCCCGGATGCCCGTGTCGTCCCACAGCACGTCGGCGTCAAACGGGCCCAGGAACAAGACGTAGGCCCGCAGGGCGTCGGCCCCGTGCTGGGCCACCACCTCGTCGGGCGTAATGACGTTGCCGCGTGATTTGGACATGCGCCGGCCGTCCAGGGGGGACATCAGCACCCCCTGATTGCGCAGCCGCCTAAACGGCTCCGTAAAATCAACCAGCCCGGCGTCATACATCACTTTGGTCCAGAAGCGGGCGTACAGCAGGTGCATGACGGCATGTTCGGCCCCGCCCACGTAGGTATCCACCGGCAGCCAGCGGTCCGCCTGGGCCGGATCAAAGGGGCCGTCTTCGTAGCGCGGGCTGGCAAAACGCAGGAAGTACCAGGAAGAGCAGGCAAAGCCGTCCATGGTGTCTGTTTCCCGTTGGCCGGGGCCGCCGCAGCGGGGGCAGGGGGTGTTGACCCACTCCGGGATGCGAGCCAGGGGAGAACGGCCGTCGCCGGCCGGGGCAAAGGCATGGGTGGTTGGCAGCCGCACCGGCAGCTGCTCTTGAGGGACCGGTACAGGGCCGCACGT
>JAWOIM010000649.1:0-2711 GCA_046484685.1 Chloroflexota bacterium
CCACGGCAAAGGCCAGCGTCGTCATCAGGCTGTGCTTCTGTTCGCTCAAGTCGGACTTGAACAGGGGTCGCAAGCTGGGATCAATTTCAAAGAGACGGCCATAAAAGAGGTCGGCGGCGACGTTGGCAATGGGTTTGACCTGCTCAAAACTTTCCTGGACTAATTGAATTTGATTCTGGTTCATAGTTTATCAATCTCCTTATGGATAAGATGTGGTTACTTGCCATATAGGATAGGGGCTTAGAGGGGGGAATTAGTCCAAAAAACGGCCGTTTTAGTCTAAACTTCAGGAGCGATCCACCTGGCGATGGGGGAAATCGTCGCTGGCCAAAGGCCGCCAAAAAACAAAAAGGCCGGATGTCCATCCGAACATCCGGCTCAATCAATTACTACTTACTTTTCACTTTTCACTGTTTACCGAACACCACCCTATCCACTACCATAACACCCCGGATCAATATCGAGACGATGCAGCCTCCCGTGCAAAGATTCACCGCTTACTGGCGAATAGCCAATGTATAAGGTCGTCGCCTCATAAGAAACAGAGAGAGCGGGGACGGGTGGAGCCGCCGTGCCTGGATCAGTGCCATTCGCCTCAAAAACAGGTTGCAGGATTGCTCCCAGATTGACATAGCGGGCCGCCAGCGCGTTGGGTGCGGCGTTAGCCACAAACGGATTGCTCTGCGCTAAAATATTGTCTACAGTGAACTGCATAGAAGCCAGGGGAATCGTGCTGAAGGCGGGCACAGCGGCAGCCAGGGCCATATCTGTGTCTGTGCCGACGGCACGGTGAACAAGCGGGTTTTGCCGAACGCTGCCGGTCGTATTCGGGTCAAGCTGCGCGTCGGCCAGGATAACCGGGTCGCCTTTGCAATCACAGCTTTCATCAGGCGTGTAACGGCCGTTAGTCATCTGCCGCACGATTGCTTGTACAGAAGGCATATCGCATTTAATGGCACCGGTTCCGTCGAACACGGCCGTATCGTCGGCAAATAATACCCCCGGCACCGTCTCACAGTCCAGAGGGATAGAATTGACGCCATGAACTGTCCAGAGTCCCAGACTATTTTGACGTTCTACCGTGACCAACAGCGTCACATTCGGTTGGTTGCCGATGAAATCGGCCGATACCTGCCAGAAACTGCGCCAGTTTGGCGCGGCCTGCGCCGACATCGTAACAGCCAGGGAAAATAATACCATCAGAAAAGGTAACATTAGTTTTTTGCCGAAAGTCATATCAATATCTCCTTATAAAGTGTATGATTGTCGTTTAACAATACAGGTTGATGATCATGTTTGTTGCTAAATGGTTTACAAACTGTCAAATTGGGTCAAGTTCAAGAATATGTTACCATTTATTCCGGTAATTAAGTCTAATATTTGTCTGTTTTAGTCTAAAAAATGGTTGCAAAACAACAATCAAAATCTACTAAACCCACCGATTACGTGGATCAGGTGCGGCAAGCGCTCAATCATTACGGAGATGTTGAATGGTTGGGACAGCAGTCACCCCTGGCCGCGCCTTATTTTCTGGGTGAGCGGGGCAGCGACTCGTTAACAGTCATGCAACGGGGGCAAGCGCTGCAAGAGAGTCTGGCGGCAGCCGCTGCCGCTTCCTGGCCCGGCGACCTGCCGGAAGACCGGGAGACTCTGCTGGCGGCGGTCAACGACGAACGGGCAGAAATGGGGCACAAGGGGGCGCGTTACCTGTTTTTGCTGTTGGAACTGCGTTACCTGCGCCGCTTTTTTGCGCCGCACCTTTCTCCTCGCGCCGACAACGATATTGCCGTCTGTGAGTTTCTGAATATCAGCCGCGCCTCTTATTTCAATCACCTTAAAATTGCTCAGGCAGCACTGGGCGAACGGCTGCTGCACATTGTCCAACCCACGCTGCGTCTGGAACGGCCGTTAGCCAGTGTCACCTCTTTAATCGGTCGTGAAGAACTGATCAACCAATGCCTGGTCGACTTGCAGGCGGGCCATACAGTAGCCCTGTCCGGAGCCGGCGGCATGGGCAAATCAGCCCTGGCCGCCAGAGTGGCCGGACGCTGGCCACAACGGCCCGTTTTTTGGTACACGCTGCGTCCCACATTTAATGACCGTCTGGATTGCCTGATCTTCTCGCTGGGTTACTTCCTACACCGGCAGGGAGCATCCGGCTTGTGGCAGCAGCTTATCGCCGATCGCGGACGTGTTGAAAACCCGGATTTGGCCCTGGCCCAGGCGCGGGGCGACATACAGCAGTTGGCGGCCCCGCCTCTCATCTGTGTAGATGAACTGGACGTCATTTACTCGGATACCGATTTGTTGACGACCGACCAGTTGCAAGTGCGTGAATTTATGGACAGTTTGCGCCAGGTAGCGCCGCTGCTGCTGATAGGTCAGCGCCCGGCACCATTAGCCGACACCCATTACGCCCTGCCGGGCTTGACACTGCCGGAAACGGGCGAGCTGCTCACCAATGCCGCTATCACCTATACGCCCTCTGACCTGACCAACCTGCACACCTACACCGGCGGCAATCCGCGCTTGCTGCAGCTTAGTCTGGCCCTGGCCCAGAGCGGCCTGCCCCTGGCCCAAGTAAGCCGGGCGCTGCCACACACACCTGCCCTGGCCAAGGGTGATGGTGGTCACTCCCATGGCAAGGAAATTTTCAAAGCCCGGAGTTTCCAGTGGATCCCCGTGAGAATGCGTATCAATAAATCCCGGAC
>JAWOIM010000747.1:0-3851 GCA_046484685.1 Chloroflexota bacterium
CCCTTTATCGCCGTCAACTGCGGCGCGATCCCCGCCGATCTGATGGAAAGCGAACTGTTCGGCCACAAAAAAGGCAGCTTTACCGGCGCCAACGCCGATAAAGCCGGCCTGTTCCAGGCGGCCAACGGCGGCACCCTGTTCCTCGACGAAGTGGCCGACCTGCCGCTGGAGATGCAGGTCAAGCTGCTGCGTGCGATCCAGGAGAAGGCGGTGCGGCCTGTCGGCGCGCAGCGGGAGGAGCACGTCGATGTGCGCATCCTCAGCGCCACCCACAAGGATCTGGCTGAAGCGGTGGCGAAAGGCAACTTCCGTGAGGACCTGTTTTACCGGATTAACGTCATCGAACTGAATATCCCGCCGCTGCGGGAGCGGCCCGAGGATATCCCGCTGCTGGTCGAGCATTTCACCCGCCGGCTGGCGCAGGAGATGGGGGTTCCCCGGCCGCGGCTTAGCGAGGCGGCCATGCAGCAGCTCATGCAGTACGCCTTTCCCGGTAATGTGCGAGAACTGGAGAACATTCTCGAACGGGCCATGACGCTGTGCGAAGGCGACACCATCGGCATCGAAGACCTGCAGCTAAACGGCAACAATTCGTTGGTTATGACAGAACCAACAAGCGGAGAGGTGGAGATAATCGGCCTGGAAGCCTACCTGGAGAACATAGAACGGAAGCTACTCAGACAGGCATTGGAAAATTGCCATCAGAACAAAACGGCAGCAGCGAAGCAGCTGAAGATTAGCTTCCGCGCCATGCGTTACCGTCTTAAAAAGCTGGGGCTGGAGTAGAAAAACTGCATCGCCATACGAAAAACAGGGGCGAATAAATCGCCCCTGTTTTTTATGGGTCGGAAGCAAAGCACCGACCGCAGGTTACCTGAATAAAAATTTAACTTAGTTAACCCAGGTAATACCGCCCAGGGTATCAGTGGTGCAACGACCAGACAGGGCCGCCTCACTCATGACACCACCGGCACTTGACAGGGTGAAGGCCTTGAATGAAGGCTCAGTGGAATTCCCAGTATTATCAGCGCAACCACTCGGCAATTCAATCTCATCAGTATTGAGGTCAGCGTCACTTGAGCAAGAAACACCGGTATCGCGGCTACCACCGGCGTGGCAAGCGGCAACCTGAACCAAGTTATTCGCCTCGTCGCAGGCAATACCACCGACAACGTTGTTGGAAACACCCAGTTTGACGTCAGAGGCCACCAAGTCGCAGGTATAGGTGGTCGCAGTATCCGGTACATTAGCACCGGCGCCCCCGGTGGGAACCGCGTAGATGGTACCCTCAAAAATTTCAGCTGCAGAAGCTGCACCCGGCAGGGCAACCGCTGCGGCAAAGGACATCGCTACAAGAATCTTTTTCATGACTCGTCTCCTTAAACTTTATAAATTGTTGACAGCTTAGATCATCGCCGCTGATGTAACGGTCATCAGGTTCTTGGCATCAGCCTTGGCCGCGGAGTCATTCGCCTGGGCGCGATACGCATTGAACTGAGGGATGGCGATTGCCGCCAGAATGCCGATGATCGCCACGACGATCATGAGCTCGATGAGCGTAAAACCTTTTTGCTTCTTCATAGTATGTCTCCAGCAGGTTGTTTAGAGCTACTTATTCAGACGGGTTAACCCGTGCTTATAGAACCAACTCAATCCGTGTTTGTCCGATGATTAAGATCTAAAGGCGCCGGCGGCGACTGAATCCATCATCGACCGAATTGAATTGTTGTTGATAGTAATGCACAAGCTATGCCAACAACAAGCCCTAATAAAACATGAACCCTGTCACAAAACCATCTTCCGGCTGTCAATTTCCACTATTTCAGGTGACAAAATTTGTCACCAAGGTGACGCTGTATGACTGCCTCCCTCCAAAGCGACTACCACAGCAGCCAATCGCATCACTCCAAACGCCCTGGACAATTTCAGCCACTCACCCCAAAATGTATGCCGCGTAGTTAATGGCTGACAAGCGGCAACGGGTGTTTTTTTCGCATCTCACGCTGCACCGAGCCCAAATCAAACATCGTGTAATCATCAGGGAACCCCAACGGCATGAGACTATTGCCCGACCTCAAAACCGGCCTATTGCTCGCACTGCGGGCGCGTTACCTCTCCACCAGTTTCTGGCTTATGGTGGTGGTAGTGGGCGCGGCATTGCTGGCCGCACAGTTCAGCGCCCGCCAACCCTCCACCGTTGCCCTGGACGTGGGGATCTCGGCGATCCGCATGCTGCTGCCGTTTCTCATCATTTTACTGGTCCAGGAGCTCCTCTCGCGGGAGTTCGACAGGCGTTACTTCCTCACCTCGTTGACTTATCCCCGCTCCCGCCACTGGCTGCTGCTGGGACGACTGTCTGCGGTTGTACTGCTGGTCACAACCACCCTGCTGGTAATGGGCCTGGCGCTTGCCGGTGTCACCAATGTGGTGGCGGCAGGGTATGAACAGGCGACACCCATCAGCCTGGGGACCAATTACTGGCTTACCATGGGCTTTATCGCCATCGACCTACTTGTCATCACCGCCATGGCGGGGCTGCTTGCTATCGTTGCCTCGACACCGAGCTTTGTCCTGATCGGCGCCCTCGGCTTTATGCTGATGTCCCGCTCCTATTCCAATATCATCGCCCTGCTCGACAGACAGCGCTATCTGTTCGAAGACACGGAAACCTATCGCCAGTCGCTCTCACTGCTCAACTATCTGCTCCCCGACCTGGGGGCGCTGGATATACGCAGCATCAGCCTCTACGGAAAAATTGAACTGCTTCCCGACGACTGGGCCGTCAACCTTGGCGCAGGGCTGGCGTATGCGGTAGCCCTAACGGCGCTTGCCCTGCTCATGCTGCAACGCAAACGGTTCAGTTGATGAGGACGAACCACCGCACAAGCCTGCCGCTTTTGGCCGTCGCACTGTCGGCGGGCATCGCCTTTGCCGTTGCCGGCCATTTCAAGACGCCGCCGGGAAACCGGGTGACAAAGGAGCTGGGCAGCCGGGTGGTGATCGCAGCACCGGTGCAGGCGCTGATGTATGCCGGCGATCGTTTTCTTGCCGCCAACCTCGAAACCATGCGCGTTGCCGCTATCGGCCCGGGAGAAGACCAGGCCATGACTCAGTACCGCGTTCGAGCCCATGGGCTGATCTCCCGGCTAAACCCCTGTCACGAAGACAACTACTACCTGGCCAATGCCATGTTGGCCTGGGGTGGGTCGATTGAGCAAGCCAACATGGTCCTGCAACGCGCAACCGATTGCCGCTTCTGGGATGAGTTCCCCCCGTTCTTTCTAGGTTTTAACCGTTATTTCTTTGACAAAGACCTGGACGGCGCCCAGGAAGCGATAAGAATGTCAGCCGAGCGCAGTACACCTTTCGGCCAAAGTAACTCTGGGTTACGACAAAGCCGATTCTTATAGAGGTTTTGCGATTTCAGGAGATATTCAGGGTATTCAAAGCGCAGTTCCCGGAAATGGTCGTTCTCAAATAAATGAGATCGAAAACACCAATAAACTGCTGGAAACAACTCTTAATTATGATAAGGAATTTGGAAACTCAAAACTGGAGGTGCTTCTCGGGTACTCTTACCAGGAATTCGATCGCCAGGGCATTAACGTTAGCGGTTGGGGCTTTGAGAATATGGAAATGCAGAATATGATAAACGATCTTCAACGTTCCCGTGATATTATTGAAGGTGGAATATCAGGCTCCTATCAACAATACGGCTATGACGAAGAGGGATTGTTTATTAATCGCTTATTCCCAGAGGTCGTAATTAATGAAAGGCCAGCCACCCAACCATCAGGCCTTCTGGCCAGGGCAATGGCAGGTGACACTTTCCATACTACCGATGAATTGCA
>JAWOIM010000011.1:0-4125 GCA_046484685.1 Chloroflexota bacterium
GTCAGATTGGGATGAAGGGAATAGTTCAGTCATAGTTGTTTTCTCAGGGGGGATTGTACCAAGTGCACGCGGCTAGACCAACTTTGTTAATGAGAACAGCGGATTAGGAAATTAGCGGATTTTTTATCCGTTCATTTCCTAATCCGCTGTTGCACTCAGCAACGATGACCAGGGCCACGCTGCCCGATAACTTGACCACATGCTGCCTGACAACAAATCCACTCGTCGTCAACGCATCTACCAAAAGCCCGCCGCCACACATCTCACTTTCCACTTTCAACTTCTTACTACTTACCGAATCCTGCTCACCGCTTACCGAATACCGCTTACCGGCTACCGGCCTCTGTCCGGTCAGGCGGAAGGCCAGCTCAATCAGCCGGTGAATCGGGCTGTGACCGGTTAAGTGGGCCTGGGGCAGGATGACAAAACGGCCGTTTTCTGCCAACACCCGTTTTATCTCCGTTATTGTCTGTGGGGCCACTATATAATCGGTGGGAAAGGTAGACAGGACGGCTTCGACAGAGCCGTTGGCCAGTGGTATGGCCCCCACCCTGGCCCGGAGCAGGGGAATACGGCCGTTTGTCCGCTGCCGGGCCATGCGCCCCATCTGCTCTGATAAATCCAGGCCAAGCGGCTGATAACCCCGATCGGCCAGGGCCGCCAGCATATGGCCCGGTCCGTGCCCGATTTCCAGGACGCGCGGCGCGGTAGCCGGGGGCGGCAGATAAGCCAGGGCAGCTTCTTGCCAGCGCCGCCACTGTCCCAGCGACACGACCCAGCTTACGGCATCATAGCTCCAGGCCATTTCCTGGTAAAGTAGACGAAAGCCAAAACGAATCAACTGCTGCCACATTTGCTGCATAAACACCAATAGTAACCCAATTAGTACAAACCTGTAAAAAAACAGTTTTTATATCCGTGTTTATCCCATCCGTGTTTACACCTTCTCGGTTTGAGGCGAGGCTTCGCTAGATCAATGGTTGACAAACGGCCGTTTTCCTTCTATGGTAGCTGAGGGAGTTTAGAATATCTGATTGTTTGTCATTTGGACATGGTTCAGAAATAAACAATCTTGCTTTACATATTCAAGGTCCATTGTCATTCTCTCGACAAGCTCGAGACAGGTTCGACCGGAGGGAGAAATCTTTCTAGTGGCGCTAATGGTTGGTCTAGTGAGTCGAAAGATTCCTCGCTCCAAAGTCTCCGCTCACATCAGAGGACAGGATGCTTCGGAAGACCTCAGCATGACACGTCTTGTTGGATTTGCAAAGCACATTTTGTCTTAAATGAACCGCTAACCGGAGAAACCGGGTTTTTAGATATACTCATCATTGGCACACCAGAGAAAAACCCGGTTTCTGGCTTAGTAGTTACTTTTTTATGGTGAACCCACGCTGGTCATTGTATTACATTTCCTCAAAAACTCGGTTTTTCAGTGGAGCAATCATCTTCAGAGGCGACATGGCTTCATAGTCCCACATGACAATAACAGCAAAACAAACGGAAACGCTTTCCTTTCCTCAAGTTGTCCTAGAAATTGGCTGGCTGTTGATTGCTGCCTTGATTCCTTTATGGATTAATCTGTGGGGCAGCCAACCCTTTGATCCGGCTAAAATCAGCCTGTTTCGTTGGCTGGTCTGGCTCATGGGGGCGGTGTGGTTGGGTACCATACTCGGTAATCGGTTATCAGTGAACGGTAAACCATTTGCCGCTAACCGATCACCGCTTACCGGTAACCGCTTACCGGTCACTATGCCGCTGCTGGCCTTAACCCTGGTGGCTGTTTTGAGTACGATAACGGCCGTTAATCCCGGCCTCAGTTTTTTGGGCAGCCAGGAGCGGGCTTACGGGCTGCTGACGCTGCTCAGCTACCTGCTGCTGGCCCTGATCGTGGCCACCCGCCTGCACACGTCGGGGCAGGCACGGCTGCTGTTGGGAACAATGGTGGTGACGGCCGTTCCGCTGCTTCTTCTGGGCGGCTTGCAAGCGGCCGGGCAAGATCCGCTGAATCTGGTTACCGATGCTCGCTCGCCCATCTACGCCACGCTGGGACGGGCCAACTTTGTGGGAGCTTACCTGGCCATGCTGCTGCCGTTGACGCTGGCGCTGGCTCTAAGCACATCTAACCGCTTTGCCCAAACCGGTTTGGTGCTGCTGGCGCTGGGCCAACTGGCCTTGATCGGCCTGACGCTGGCACGGGCAGCCTGGCTGGCGGCGGGGGTGGGGCTGTTGGTACTGCTGCTTGGCTGGGCCTGGTCCCGACTTTCTCAGGCAAGCCGGCACCGGCTGGTGGCGGGCCTGGGGCTGTTCCTGACGAGCAGTGGGCTGCTGGCGCTGCGCGGCCTGCTGCTGGCCGATGCCGGCTCGATTGCTGCCCGGCGCACCATCTGGCAGGCCACCCTGTCGCTGATCGGCGAACGGCCGTTTCTAGGGCACGGCCTTGATAGTCTGGCCAGCCAGTTTTTGCGCGTTTTCCCGCCGCAACTGGTCTATTACCAGGGACGGCAGGTCTTTGTGGACCGTGCCCACAACTGGCTGTTGGATACGGCCGTGACGATAGGTCTTTTAGGGCTGCTTGTGACTGTCTGGCTGTGGCTGGTCGTTTTTTGGTGGGGCTGGCAGGCGCTGCGGCAGGCGCAAAAGCGGGGAGACCGGGGCCGTTGGCTGCTGCTGTTGGGCTGCCTGGCCGCTCTGGCGAGTAATCTGACGGGCAATCTGTTCAGCTTTGATGTGGCCCCGACGGCTGTGGCGAGCTGGCTGTTGTTGGGGGTTGTGGCGGCGCTGGGGCAGGAGCAATCGTATTGCATAGTGCGTAGTGCGTATTCCCCAACAGCTACGCAATACGCAATACCCACTACACTCACAAAGTGGGTAGCAGCGCTGTTAATTGTGGCAGCATTGGCAATGGGCTGGTGGGGCAACGGCCGTTTTCTCACGGCCGACATTGCCCAACAGCGCAGTATTCAAGCGGCCCGTCAAGGTAATTTAACCGAAGCCTTGACCGCTGCCCAGCAAGCCGTTACCCATTGGCCGCAGGAACCGGCCTACTGGCAGCAGTTGGCCCAGGTATATGGGGCACAGGGAGAGCGGATGGCCGCCCACGAAGCCTGGCAGCAGGCGCTGACCCTGCGCCCTAATGACCCGACCATTTGGACGGCCAAAGGGCAGTTTTATACCGATGCTGTCCGGCAAGGATGGCCCGACGCCTGGCCCCAGGCCGAGGCTGCCTATGCCCAGGCGGCAGCCCTGTCTCCCAACACGGCTCGCATTTATGTCGCCTGGGGCCGGCTTGCTCTGTTGGTGGGCAGGTGGGAAACGGCCGTGGTTCACCTGGAACGCGCTGTTGACCTAGACACGACCGACGCGCTGGCCTGGACGTTCCTGGCTGAAGCTTATGATGCCCAAGGTCAGGCAGACCTGGCCGCAGCCGCCTGGCGTGAGGCGGAGCGGTGGTGGGGGGAGGGTGAGTAAAGGAGTAGGCAGCCTATGGTTGTGCAGGGTGGTAAAGTTACCCTGCTCCCTTATACCTCGGTAATAATTTAGCACAAGGAGATTCTATGATGATCGTTCAAGTAAAATTAAACAAGACGTTTATCATGATCGGGATTGTTGTTCTGTTGGCCGTCGTTCTGGGCCTGGTGGGCGTTCTGCCGGCTTTATCCCAGACAACGGGGGAGGATTCGGAAGCAGCCCTGGCTGTCAATCTGGCCACGGTAGACGAGTCGATTACCTATCAGGGGCGCTTGACCGATAACAACGGCGATCCGCTGAGCGGCAGCTATACCATGCGCTTCTTTCTCTATGATGCGGCTTCCGGTGGGTCCGTTTTGTTCGACGGTGGCAACCAGTCCGTCACGGTCGCTGATGGCCTCTTTACCGTTTCTTTGCCTGTCTCTCAGGATACGTTTGATGGACAAGGGCTGTGGCTGGCAATGGATGTAGAAGGGCAAACGCTGTCGCCTCGGCAGCCAATACATCCTGCACCTTACGCCATGAGCCTGCGGCCGGGCGCTGAGATTAGACAGGCGGCGACGGGAACGGCCGTGCGCGCCGAATCCACCGAGGGCATTGGGCTGCAAGGCACAGGGCAGGTGTATGGCGTCTACGGCACCAACAGTGGACCCA
>JAWOIM010000039.1:0-2627 GCA_046484685.1 Chloroflexota bacterium
CAGTAGTTGGTGGGGGTGATAAAGGGTTGCTCGCCGCGCGCGTGGCCGAGGTGACCGATTTCGGCGCGGTGCAGCAGGGCGCGTATCCAGGCTTCGTCGCGGCTTGCAGGCAACACCGATGTCGAATACATAACCGGACCACTGGTGGGTAAGATTGGCTAGGGTGCTGATAGCGCCGTTGCTGGGGCGGAAACGTAACCGTGCGGCCTCCATGGCGGCGTCCACCACACTTTGGCCCTCCGCGTAGCGTTAGGGGGCGAACTCCACGATCAGGATGGCGCAAACAACCCCACGGCCACCGTGCCCCAGATACCGGCCAGGCCATGTACGGCTACCGCCCCCACCGGATCGTCCACTTTCAAAACTTTCTCGATCAACTCCAGACCATAGACCAGCACCGGTCCGGCCACCAGGCCGATAATGACCGCACCCGTCGGCGTGACATTGGCGGCCCCGGCCGTAATACCCACCAGTCCGGCCAGCGCCCCATTCATCGCCATTTCCGGTGCCGGTTTGCCCGTCTTGGCCCAGTTGACCAGCAGCGAGGAGATCAATCCGGCCGCGGCCGCCAGGGTCGTCGTCACGGCGATGTAGGCAATGCCCGGATTCATGCCCGACAACGTGCTGCCGGCATTAAAGCCAAACCAGCCCAGCCAGAGGATAAAGACACCCAGCGCCGCCATCGTCAGGTTATGGCCGGGAATGACGTTGGCCGTGCCGTCGGCGTTAAACTTGCCCAGGCGCGGTCCCAGGACCAGGGCCGCCGCCAAGCCGGCAAACCCACCCACGGCATGGACAATGGTCGAACCGGCAAAATCCACAAAACCCAGGGCCGCAACCCAGCCGCCACCCCAGTGCCAGTGGCCGGAGATGGGGTAAATCAGGCCGATCAAAATGACGCTGTAGATAATGTAAACGTTAAACTTAAGCCGCTCGGCTATCACCCCAGACACAATCGTGGCCGCCGTGGCTGCGAACATCAACTGGAAAAGAAAGTCTACCCATTCATAGGGGCTGTCGCTGCTAATGGCCAGTTCTGACAGGAAAAAGTTGCTGGTGCCGATAAAGCCCCCGGCCGATGCCCCGTACATGATGGCGAAACCGATGGCAAAGTAGAGCAGTGCCCCTGCCGAAAAGTCCATAAAGTTCTTTAAAATCAGGTTAGCCGCGTTTTTAGCGCGGGTAAAGCCGCTTTCCACCATGGCGAAGCCGGCCTGCATAAAAAAGACCAGAAAGGCCCCGATAAAGAGCCAGATGGTGTCAATTTGAACCACGATTTGCTCCGTCGTGAACCCTTCTTCCTGGGCAAGGGCGGTGCCGTTGATCGCCATGACCAATACGGCCACGAACACCGCAATACCCACTGTACGCAACAAATTTTTCTTGCCTTGTAATCTCATCGTAAATCTCTCCTCATGTTGGCACGTATTGCATAGTGCGTAATGCTCATCTGATACGCAATACGGAATACGCACTACGAAAAAAAAGGACGCCTTGCCAACCATATAATGCATTACATGGGGGGCAAGGCGTCCTGGCCTTAAAAAGGTAATTTGGTTGCTGTACAGCTACGGTACGATGTTAATCGAACCGGACCGATTCGTCAACAAGTAATTTTGCAAAAAATATTGTCCAAGCTGTTGTGCAGGTTGTCTATAGCGGTTATGGGTAGCTTGCTGTTATACTGTATGCTGACTTATCGCCCATTTGACACGAAGGGTGAACCCCACTTCATCCCCACTGATTCAACAACGGATTCAGAAATTAACGGATTTGATCTGTTTGTTTGGCAACCTGCTGGTTTGTAGTAACGGCTTCAGCCGGCGCCGACCGCTGAACTTGCGCTGACTTGTACTGAGCGCAGTCGAAGTAGCGCAGTCGAAGCAGCGGTTACTACGAACAGCGGTGAGAACAATGGTTTGGCAGGCGAACAGACAAAAAATCCGCTTATTTCCCCATCCGCTGTTGAACCCGATGCACATTGACAACGGAGGATGAAGATGAACAACCAACACACCACCCCACCTGCTCAAGGCTTGTACGACCCCCGCTACGAGCATGACGCCTGTGGCATGGGCTTTGTGGCCCATTTGAAAGGGGTTAAATCCCATCGTATTGTTCAGAATGCCCTCACCGTATTGGCCAACTTGAATCATCGGGGGGCCAGCGGCAGTGAAGCCAGCACCGGCGACGGCGCGGGCATCATGCTGCAAATCCCCCACCATTTTCTCAGCCGCGTCTGCCGGGCGACAGGCATTGGGCTGCCACCTCCCGGCCAGTATGGCGTGGGTGTGGCCTTCCTGAGTCAGGATGAGGCTGAGGCCGACCGCTGTCGAGAGGCAGCCACGGCCGTTATCACCACCACCGGCCAAGCCTGTTTAGGCTGGCGGCGCGTGCCCACCAACAGCAGCGACCTGGGTGCCACCTCGTTGGGCAGCGAGCCGTCCGTCTGGCAGTTCTTCATCGGCCGCAGTCCGGCGCTGACCGATCCCCTGGCTTTTGAGCGCAAACTGTACATCATCCGCCGTCGTCTGGAAAAAGAGGTGGGGCAAAGCGGGGCATACGGCCGTTTCTACCTCCCCTCCCTCTCCAGTCGCACCCTCGTTTATAAAGGGATGCTGCTGGCC
>JAWOIM010000211.1:0-4523 GCA_046484685.1 Chloroflexota bacterium
CGGCGTGGGCCAGGGTAGCCCGGCCAATGGTGGGAATGATAATTGAACAGAACATAGGCATTTTAGTTATTATCGCTAACACCACGCGCAAACGTGGGGCTGGCGTAGGCCCGGCTTAACGACCGCCAAAAGGCGGGTACCAGGAGGCGCGGCCCGGCCAGGACCAGACTGTAGAAGGTGTAGCTGGCGCGGCTGGCGGCGGTCAGCAAGCGTCGCCGGCGCAGGTTCCAGACCAGGGAGGTCAGGTAGAGGCGGCTGATACGGCCGTGCCAAAACGCGCCTGACATCGAACCCCGCAGCCGGGCAAAACTGCCTGGCGTGTCCAATATCTTTTCCCGCGCCCGGCGGCTTTGCTCAGGATGCTGCCCGTAGTCGGTGGTGCTGCCCTCGTCCCCCCGCTCCACGTAGGCCACGATGGCTTCGGTGCCGGCGATGTCGTGGTGCAGCGCCATTCGGCGCAGCAGGTCCACATCCTCCGGCCCTTGCAGCAGGGGATTAAACCCGCCCAACGTAAAAAACGGCTTGCTGGCAATAAGCGAAGCTTGCAGCGGAATCCATTCCCCGGCCATAGCCGGCAGAAAAATGTTGCCATTGAGCCGGTGGTGGAGCTGAATGAGGGAACGGCCGCTGCGGTCTACCAACTGGGTGCTGCCGTACAGCCAGGCAGCCGGCTGGGTTTGAGCCAGTTGCCACAAATGGTGCAGGGCGTCCGGGGCCAGCCAGTCGTCATCGTCGAGGAAGTGGAGAAAACGGCCGTGGGCCACCGCCGCGCCGCTGTTACGGGCCACGCTGCGCTCCCGCCGTTGCGTATGGATGAGCCGCACACGCTCATCGGTCTGCCAGGTGGCGTTGGCCAATGGTTGCCCGGAATCGTTGACGACGATGACCTCAAACGGTTCCATGGTCAGCGTCTGTTTTAGAACGCTTTCCACGGCTCTGGTCAGAGTCGGTCGGCCTACGGTGGGGATAATGGTGGAACAGAACATAGTCAATCAATCCAATTTGTATTTTGATAGAGAGTCAGGCCGCGCTGCTCGATGATCTGGCGCACCTGGTTGTGATGAGGGGTGGTCAGCGCCCGCCAGAAAGGGTGTGACAGGAGATGCGGCCCGGTTAGAGCCGCAGCCGTGACTGCGTGTAGGGCACGGCCGATGGCCGTAAACAGGTGACGGCGACGCAAATTCCAGCGGGTGGATGCCAGATAGTAATAGACGATACGGCCGTGCCAATACGCCCTATCCTTAGTTGCAGCCGACTGGCGCAAACGGACCAGCGTGCCCGGCGCGGCCAGTAATTTTTCTCGCGACTGGCGATTCTGGTTAATCATGTTGGCATAATCGGTGGTACTGCTCTGGTCGCCGCTGCGGATGTTGGCCACTATCTCATGTGTGCCTGCCAATGTATAGTGGTGAGCAATCAGGCGCAGCAGGTCAATATCTTCATAGCCACCCAGCAGGGAGGGCAAGGGGGCAAAACCGCCGACATTAAAAAAAGCGTGGGCGTCTATTAACGAGGCTTGCAAGGGAATCCATTCAGAGGCCATCACCTGCACAAAGCAGTTACCGGCCAGCGTAAGCTGAATCTCGGCCAAAGCTGCCCCGCTGTTATCCACCAGGCGAAAGCCACCGTAGAGCCAGCCGGCCTGACTATGAGTGGCCAATTCGCGCCAGGCGGCCAGGGCGCCCGGCTCCAGCCAATCGTCATCATCCAGAAAGTGGAAGTAACGGCCGTTGGCGACGGCCGCGCCGCAGTTGCGGGCCACGCTGCGATTGTGCCGATTGGTGGCTATGATCTGTGCCTTATCTGACTGCTGCCAGGCGGCCGCTGGCAGGGGGTGACCGGAATCGTTGACCACGATCAGCTCACAGTCATCGGTTGAGCCTATGGCGGACAGGACAGATTCCACGGCCCGGTTCAGTGACGGCCGGCCGATAGTGGGGATAATGGTGGAGCAGAATAGAGGGGTCACTCGACACCTCCACCGGTCGGAGCATAACGATAAATGCGCAGGCTCTGGTCGGATGGGGTGCGTAAATAAAAAACTTCAATCAGTTCCGCATTGGTTTCCAACCAGCTTTTGAGTGGCAAATTGCCCCAAACCGTTTCTGAATCAACCACAAACCAGATGGGGTGATCGCCGGCAACGGCCGTTTCCCGTGCCCGTCTGGGGGTCATCTCATCCCAGGCAACAATCTCCCGATCCAGGTAAAAAGGGGCGAATTCCGGCCAGAAAGCCACCACTGTATCGGCCGGACCGGCCTGCTCTTGCACCAGGGCAAACGCGCCGCGCCAGTCGCGCCGGCTGCCTTCATTGACCTGGTAATGGAGCAGATTATCGGCAACGGCATCGGCCAGCAGCACCCCTAAAAGAGCGACGGCCAGAAGTAACTGCTGCCGGCCTAACCGCTGCCAAATTTCGTCAACCACCACCGCCCCCAGAATAATCCAGGCCGGCAGCGTCACAAACAGGTAGCGGTCTTCGACAAACATAAAGAGGCTTACCGGCAGCAGCAAGAGCAAGGGCAGCAGAGCGGCCGTTAGCAGCAGCAAGCCGGGGCGGCTTTTTTGCCTGAGCAAATAGAGGCCACCCAACAAGGCCAGACAGATCAGAGGCAGGCCCACGTTAAAAAGCGTTGTGCCCAACAGCCGGGCGGGCGTGTTGTTGACGTATAGAAAAAACCAGCCAAAATCGCCAAAAAAGCGGGAATAGCCGGCTGTTAGCCAGCTAATCCCTTCAATCAGAAGCCCGGCAATGAGCGGCAGCGACAGGAGAAGCAGATTGCGCCGGTTGAAACCGGCCGGTTTCTCAAAAGGGAGCAGCCAGAGCAGCAGCAGGTAGCCGGCCACCACCGGCCCCAACAGCAGGGCAAAAATACGTTCTGATAGCGCCAGGTAAAAGAAAAGAAGGCCGGCCACGAGCTGCCAGGGCCGGTCACGCTCCAGGCCGCTAAATATGGCCAGCAGTGCCAGCATATAAAAGAGCATGAGCGCCGGGTAGAAGCGGGCGTTTTGGGACCAGATGAGATGCCAGGGAGAAACGGCCAGCAGGAGGGCTGAGATGAGGGCTACGCGCATCCCAAAAATTTGTCGGGTGGGGAAGTAGAGAATAGGGATGCTGACCACGCCGATGAGGGCCGGGGCCAGGCGGGCGCTCCATTCGCTTATGCCCCACAGGTTGAGGGCGGCCGAGGTTAATAACAAGGAAGTGGGGATCCAATTGGTCTGAGGAGGCAGGTTGCGGAGGGTGGCTTCCAGGGTCAGGTAATGGGCCTGCACGCGCTCGATAGTGAAGATTTCATCTATCCACAAGCTCCATTCACCCAGTTTATAGAAACGGAGGATAAGAGCCATGAAGGTTACAATCGTTAACAGCAAAAGCTGATATTTCCGGCTTTTCTCCAGCGGGGGGATTCTGGCAGCGAGGTGGGTGATCATGGGTAGGGATTGCTTTTGGATGACGGCCGTGCCAGGTCCAACATACCCCGCAGCAGGCCACGCATAGCCCCCAAATTCCCCTTGCGCCCTTCACGAATTAACACTTGCAGGGCCAGATAGGGCGCACCAAACAGAAAGAAAGCAAACTGCTGCCGGGACGAAGCGTGGCGGCGCATGAATTTGAACCAGTGGCGGGATTTGAGCCGGGCGTACTCTTCGCTGTAGCCCTTGCCAAAGGTGTGGCTGACGGCGTGGTAGGCCATCGCCTGGGGGACGTAGAGGGCCAGGTAGCCTGCATTTTGCAGCCGCAGCGAAAAATCCATATCTTCAGGGCCAAAAGGGTCAAACAGGCTGTCAAAGCCGCCCAATTGCCGGAACAGGTCGGTGCGGACCATCATAGCCCCGCCACAGGCAACACATTCTTTGACGGTATCGTATTGGCCCCGGTCGATTTCACCATAGCCGACCGGCATCACCTGCCAGCGCCAGAAGTTGATACGGGCACCGCCGGCATCGTTGAGCCGTTCCCGGTCGTGGATAAAGCGCAGCTTGGCCTGGGTCTGGCCTACCTGGGGGTTTTCTATAAAAGGTTGGTGGAGGGATTCTACAAAGCCTGGCTCGACCAGGATGTCGTTGTCTAAAAAGAGGAGGTGGGTAGGTTGGAAGGTCTCAATGGCCAATTTGGCCGCCGCATTGCGACCGGAAGCAACACCCAGGTTGGTGGGGTGTTGGTGAACCAGTGTGTGGGGAAAGGATTGGCGGAGGGCAACGGCCGTTTCGTCCACCGACCCATTATCCCATACCACCACCTGGTATGGGCGCGGGCTGCTGGCATAAAGCGTTTCCAGGCATTGCAGCGTCTTCTCCCGCTGGTTAAAGGTTAAGATGATAATGACGATTTTTGTCATAACCGGCATTCTAGCAAATACAAATTGCAGTTCATCTTACACTGCCTCTGGCAGAGCCACTGCCTCTGGCAGAGCCACTGCCTCTGGTAGTGTCAAGGAAGGTCTACCTGTTGATCCGGACAGTTCATTTCTCGGCCATCGGCGGCGGCTATTTTCACGCCGTAATGCTCATGGTCATCA
>JAWOIM010000277.1:0-19342 GCA_046484685.1 Chloroflexota bacterium
CAGTAGTCGTTTACTCGCCTGGAGCCGAAGCCGCCAGACAAGTAAACGACGCATGATTCATGCACTCAATCTTCTGTTTTGTGAGATAGATAACGGTTGTCAATGGCCTGCCAATCGAGGGCTGCGGCTTCCTTCTCGGCGGCGACCGCTTGCTCCGGCGCACTGGCAGACCGCAGCGCGGCTGCTGCTGCCGTCGCCATTTGGCGCGTTTCGGCCAACAGCTCTGGCTGGCGTAAGGCAAACATCAGCAGAACGAGCGGGTGATAGGCGGACTCTGTTTGCTGCCACAAAACGGCCGTTCTGACCAAAATCTCTAAAGCAACCGGCCGGTCGCCAATCGCCAGAGCAATATGCAATCCTTCCGCAAAATAGCGGGACGCGCCTGGCAGATCCCCCATTAACAGACAGGCCTGCCCCCAGTTACTCAGGGCACCAGCCTGGCCACCGGGGACATCAGCCTGCCGATAGGCGGCTAAAGCCTGGCTAAACAGGGCGCAAGCGGCCGCAGGCTCACCGCTTTTCAAACTAATTTCCCCCAGATTATTATAGGCGATAGCCACACCCCACACGTCGCCCACCTGCTGGTAAAGCTGACGCGCCTCCTCCTGGTAGCGGCGTGCCCCGTCAGTGTCGCCCTGCTGCATGGCCACCTGGACCAGCCCGGTGCAAGCGTTGGCCGTACCAATAGGGTGACCCAGCGCCCGGCAAATGGCCACCGATTCCAGCAGGGCCACTTCGGCCGCTTCATACTCGCCCAGGTCGCACAGAATCAGGCCCAAATTGTTTTGCGAGGAAGCAACGCCGCGCCGGTCGCCAATGGCGCGGCGGATGGTCAGACTTTGCGTGCCGGCCTGCCGCGCCCCGGCAAAATCACCCTGTCGCCGCCGGTTCAGGCAAAGACCGCTGAGGGTGGTGGCCATCCCCCACCGGTCTTGGGCCTGTTCGTAGTGAGCCAGGCTCTCGTGAAAATGACGACAAGCCGTGTCATAGTCGCCTTGAAGGTGGGCCATGTAGCCGAGACCATAGAGGGGCAGGGCTGCTTCTCGTGCGGCCGACGACCGGCGCAAGATGGCCAAACTTTGCCGGTAAAGCTGGCTGGCCTCGGCGGCCGGGGCCGTAAATTCCTGGCAGCGGGCCTGGCGGGCCAGCAGGCGACCTAGCAGCAGATCATCTTGAGGCGCGATTGTTTGCAGCGCAGCCACCGCCTGGGCAAAAAGAGCGGCACCCTCATGATACCAGCTTCGCAAACAATAATAATGACACAGACTGGCCAGGGAACGATTCAGCAAATCACGCGCCAGCGGCCTCTCCGCCAGATGGATGATGGCCCACTGCCACGCCTGGCGTACGTTACCAATTTCCCGGTCAATAGCCAGCAAAGCATCCTCCTGCCCGTGACCCTGCAGTCGTTCTTCCTGAGCGGCCAGAAGGTGGGTGTAATGGGTGGCGTGGCGCACGGCCGTTTCTGCTTTATCGTCCGCTCGCTCGTCTAATTTTTCGATGGCAAACTGGCGCAGCAGGGTATGGAGCTGGTAACGGCCGTTCTCCGGCCAGTGCAGCAGCGACCTGGCCAGCAGCCGTTCCATGGTGGCGGGGGCAGCCCCGGCTATCTCTTGGCCGGCCGCGGCGGCAAAACTGCCGTGGAAAATGGCCAACCGCGCCAGGCGGCGGCGTTCGGCGGCGGTGAGTAAAGTCCAGGAGTGGGCAAAGGTAGCCCGCATACTGCGCTGACGTGCTGGCACGTTATGGAGCGGTGAGGTAAGCAGGTCCAGGCTGCTGTGCAGCGATTGGGCCACAGCGGCGCAGCCTTGTTCGGCCACCGCAGCAGCGGCCAGTTCCAGGGCCAGGGGCATTCCCTCAACCAGATGGCAGATGGCAACCAGAGCCTTGTGGTCGGCGGCGCTGGGCTGAAAAGAGCGTGCCAACCGCTCTATCTGCTGCCGTAAAAACGTGACGGCCTCATGCTGCTCAGCACTGCTGCCGCTGGGGAGATGGGGGGAAACGGCCGTTTTTGGGTGCGCCAATCCCGCCAGCGTGAAAAGCAGCTCTTCTTGCAGCCCTAGCCGGTGCCGTGACGTGACCAGAAAAAGGACTTGGGGTGTGTCAGACAAAAGCGTCGCCAGCAGCCGGGCCAGGTCTGGCAGATGCTCAACCCCATCCAGCACCAGCAGCAGCCGTTTACGGCGCAGGTAGTTGCGTAATTGCTGCGGCGGCGACCCGTGCCGGTGCAAGGCAAGCTGTAACGAGTGGGCCAGCGTAGGCACAATCTGAGCTGCATCTTGCACTGCGCTCAAATCGGCCCAAAAGAGGCCGTCGGCGTAAAGGCCGCGCTGATCTTCAGCCACTTGCAGCGCCAGACGACTTTTGCCAATACCGCCCGGCCCGATCAGGGTGATCAGGCGACTGTCAGGTGCAGCCAGCAGTTCGGCCAGGGCTGCCCGCTCTTGTACCCGGCCGCTGAAAGGGGAGGGCGGCTGGGGCAGGTTGGCCGGCGGTGTTAACAGCGGCGGTAGGCCATCATGGTTGATAAGCTGGTAGAGGCGTTCCGTTTCAGCCGCAGGGAGTGCGCCCAATTCCTGGGCCATTGCCTGACGGCAGGCGGCATATTGGGCCAGGGCGGCACTGCGCTGGCCGCTTTGAGCCAGCAGCCGAATCAGTTGGCGGTGGGCTTCTTCGCGCCACGGCTCCAGGGCCACCTGCTGCCGGGCATAACGGCGGGCCGCGTCTACATCACCGCGCCGTTCGGCGTAATCGGCCAGAAGAGTCAGGGCGTCTATGACCTGCCGGTGCAGCCATTCTCGCTTTAGCAGGGTCCATTCTTCAAACGGGGTGCTGTCGGCCGGCGAAAAACCGGCTAAAAAATCGCCACGATAGAGCGCGACCATCTCTGTCTGCCGCTGTAGACAGGGCAAGCAGACGTCCGGCTGCCGGTGCCGATGGCCGGCACAGGCAGCAGACAGGGTGGCAAAGTCGGCCACGTCTACCTGAATGCTGGCCTGGGGATTGAGCCAGACGTCATGGCGGTCGATCAGTAAAAAGGCCCGCTCGTCGTCGTGGTCTTGCAGTACCTGGCGCAGGTTGGAGAGGGCCTGACGCAAATTGTGCCGGGCTTGTTTGTCGGGCTGATCGGGCCAGAGCAGGGCGGCCAGGCTTTCGCGACGGTGCGGATGCTGGCGTTCAACGGCCAGATAGGCTAACAGGGCGCGTACTTTGTCGGTGGCAAATTGGGTGAGGATACGGCCGTTTAGAGTGACTTGAAATGAAGCGAGCAGGTTGAGTTCGAGTGCGGCCATTATACGGCTAATTTTAACCCCAAGCGGCGGACCATACAACGGGATCGGTCACCTTTTGACGATTCTTTGACGCAGTGCGTCTATGCTGGGGAGAAATTGTTTATTGGTGTTAGGACGACCGGACTTTGGTCGAACCAACATACTATCTGACAAAGGAGATCTCCCATGAACCGTTTATTCTATCCATTACCGGCGCTGATGAGTACGGCCGTTCTCATCATCTTTTTATTCTCTTATACGGTGGCAGCAGAAACGGCCGATAGCCAATACACCACCACTCCCGTCACCACTATTACCGTCAATAGTGGTCAAGATTTGGATATGAGCGATGGCACCACCTGCGCCACTCAACCCTGTACGCTGCGTCGGGCCGTCATTCAGGCACGCAACCTACCTGCCGCTCAAAAGCCAGTTTTGATCGCTTTCGATATTCCCGCCACAGTAGAAGAAGGATATGATAGTGAGCTGCAAATTTGGAAAATTCAGTTCAGTGGCATTTCCAGTAATGCCAATGCCACCCTGCGTTATTTGAATGGCAACATCATTATTGACGGCAATACCCAGCCGGGTGGCCGCTCCGAAGGACCAAAAATCATTTTGGTTGGCCCTGGTACAGGGCAGTGGGACGGCATTAAGCTGGGTGAAAACGCCACTCAAAGCAACAATGAAATCCATGGACTAGGCTTTCAAATGTTTAGAACCCACATTTATGCCAACTCCCATGGTAATGTCATAGAAGGCAATTGGTTTGGGTTAAGTGATGATGGTACAGAGATTGTTTTGCGCGGTGGCGGGGCCAATGATGGCAGTGGCAACACGGGTATCTCTGTTGGCCCCAATTTAACCGACAATGTTATCCAACATAACGTTTTTAGTGGTTTAGCAGGTGTAGCAGCCGCAATTAATGGCAATATTACTACCTTTGCCCATAATTATATTGGCACCATTGCCAATGGCACTGTACCCGACAAAACGACTGATCCCAATCTGGTATGTACCCAATGGGATTGGTTAGGTGGTAGTGGTATCAGTGTACATGGCAACAATAATGTTATTGAAAATAACATATTTGCCGGTTTGCGCATCAACGTGTCTCCCCCTACCATTCAAGCCGATACAATTCGTATGGCCGGTACACACCATATCATTGGGAACAACAAAATTGGTTTGGATGCACAAGATAATGAAATCGGCGTTTGTGGTCGCGGTATTTATTTGCAAAGCGGTACCCGTTTTAACCAGATAACGGATAATCAAATTATCGAACCTGGCCTTTCGGCTATTTCGCTAAATGATACGCCCTCTGTTTCCACTTCAGATGCCAACACGTTACGTACCAACATCATCAAGCGTAGTACACCCTGGGGGCAAATTGATGGCAACCCTGAGCCGGAGGGCGCTATTCAATTAGGGCCGGGCATTCACGCTGCTTTCCGCAATTTCAACCCCGCCCACGTCACAACAATAGATGGTATAACCGTATCCGGCACGGCTGGAGATGATTCTCCGTGCCCTAACTGTATCGTCGAACTGTTTTTAGATGATAATGATGGAATAGTAGAAGCATTGGCCTCGCTGGCTGTGGTAACGGCCGATGCTCAGGGTAACTGGGAAGCAACTTTAGTGGAGCTATTGGCTGAGGGGCACGGTGTTCGTACCATTAGCACAACTACACAGCCTAATGTTATTCCCAATATGAGCGCTGGCACAACTACTGGCCTGTCGTCACTGTATACAATAACGGCCGATACCGATGAGTACCAGATTTACTTGCCGATGATTGTTAGACCCTAATTCGACTCATACTCGTTGGACCTTGTTTTAGTTACTAATTTCGCCTAGCGGGCAGAAGAATAGCATGAAGCAGAACAAACCCAAACTGCGCTATTTTTCCTGCCTGCTGCGACTTTGGGAAACAGAAGCTGATGGGCAAATTGTCTGGCGAGTATTGTTAGAATATCCAGCCACAGGCCAGCGACGCGGCTTTGCATCGCTGGCCGAGCTATTTGTTTTTTTGGAAGAAGAAACCGCAGCCATGGATGCGGTGCGAACAGAAAAATGATGCCAAATAAGAGCGGGAGTATGTCAATGGCACGAACGAAAACGGCCGTTCCTTCCCCAAGTCGGCTCTCAATTTGCAACTCGGCCCCAATCTTGGCCGCCCGGTCGCGCATGATGCCCAACCCCAGCGAATGGACACTAACCGTAACCGGATCAAAGCCTCGGCCGTTATCTTGTACGCGTAGTTCGACAACCGCCTCGTCAAAGCGCAGGGTGATCGTCACCTGGCTGGCCCCGGCATGTTTGGCAACATTGTTGAGCGCTTCCTGGGCCAGGCGATAGAGGGCAACCTGGGTATCGGGACAGCATCGTACAGTTCGCGGGCCAGCGCTCTGTCAAAAATAGGCAGAACCGCTTCTTCGTTGCCGGGCAGCAAGTCCAGATAGGCGGTGCCGGGCACCACACGGCGTTGAGAGACACTGTACCCGCAACCCGACACGGGCTACCTGCTCACTAATTTCTGCTGGATGGCCACGGCTACCGCCTCGGTGCGGCTGTTCACCTCCAGCTTGGACAGAATGCTGCTGACGTGAAATTTGACTGTCGATTGGCTGACGACCAGCTTATCGGCAATTTGGGGATTGCTCAACCCCTGGCTTATGAGCGCCAGCACTTCACCTTCACGAGGCGTCAGGTCGTAGTCCGGTCGACCGGGACTGGTGGCGGCGTGAATGAGAGCCTGGGTGGCTTCCGGGGCCAGGGTGGCCCGTCCCTGATGGGCGGCCCGAATGGCTTCGGCAAGCTTGTCGGCCGAGACGTTTTTGAGCAGGTAACTGATAGCCCCGGCCCGCAGCACGCCCTGCACCAATTCTTCTTCACGGAAGCTGGTCAGAGCGATGACCTGTATGTGGGGGAAGGCGGTCTTGAGGGCCTGAGTGGCGCTAGCTCCATCCATTTCAGGCATAACCAGGTCCATCAGAACCACGTCTACCTCTTTTTCTCGGCACACACCCAGCGCTTCCTGGCCGCTGCCGGCCTCGGCCACCAGTTCCAGGTCGTCATGGGCCATGAGAAAGGTAGCCAGGCCGCTGCGGACTACGGCGTGATCGTCAACAATCATGACTCGAATGGGCATATTGTTTTCCTCATAACTACGCAAAAACGCAAAGGACACACAGTTCTCCTGGGTTTTCTTCGCGCTTCCTCGGCGTTGCTTAGAACAAGCCTTCGCGTCTTTGCGGTGAAATCGATCTGAACCATACTCCATTATATTGGGCAAACAAAGTGGGCCAAGTGACGATTGCTGCTGCCTGGAGTGACAAAAGTCAGAAACAAACCGATTGGCCAGTTTTTCGTAAAGCAGCCTCATTGACTGACCTTACAAATGGCGGGAATATCGGCCGTTTCTACCACTCCTTCAACCAGGCACCGTACAGGATGCAACAGTCGCGACAATTGTCGCCCATGACCGACCGGTAGAGGCCGTTAGCCGCTTCGCTGTAACCACCCACCGTGGCCGAGACGGCTCCCATGCGCTGTAAACGGCACAGCCCTTCGGTCAACAAGGCCCGCGCCAGGCCGCGCCGCTGGTGGCTGGGGACGGTGGCCACCGGCTCAAAGTAAGCCGTGCGTGTCACGTCGTCAAACCAGATGGTGGCAAAGGCAGCAATGGCCCCGTCGGGGGCAATGGCCACCAGGTCCAGGTCGCGCCGGTAAAGGGGGGCGGTCTGGATATTGCGGTACCAGTTGGGATCGTTCCGGTTATCAACGGCCACTTCGATGTTGCCTTCGTGAAAGCCGAGGCCGGAGGCGTAGCAGCGTTCCAGCAGTTCCAGGCCGTCGCCCAGGGCGCGAATGGTATAGCCGGGGGCCAGGGGTACGGCCGTCACCGGCTCGTCGAGCTGCCGATACCATTGGTGTTCGGGCCAGGGTTGAGGCGCGTAGCCCCGTTCCTTTAAGAGAGCCTGTCGCCGGTCGTCCACTTCTGAGGCCCAAACAACCAGCTTGCGCTTGCCGTCGGGCTGCTCGACTGCCAATTTTTCTTCAGCTACGTCTAACATGTCGGCTTCAAGAACGGCCGTTTTGAAGTCGGGATGCACCGACAGATGGGCTTCGCCGGGACCGCCGTCGGGCATCATCAGCGCCACAAACTGGCCGTCCAGTTCCCACAGATGGGCTACCTGGTCCAGCGTCACTTCGGCACAGTTGAGGCAAACGTGCCAGCGGGCATATTCCAGACGGGCCACGTGCCAGCTAATGGCCCGCCGCCCGTTGAGCAAATAGACCTGGCGCAAAAAGTCACGCATCTGCCAGAAATCAGATTCTTGTTGGTAGGGACGATAAGAAGGGGTCATTTTGTTGCTTACCTCGTTTGTGAGAGGCCGGCCTAAATTATTCTTGCTGGTCTCGATTAGCGTTCATTGTAACCGAAATTGTTGCTTGCCGGACTGGATAACTGACCGGTTTTTACCCTGGCCGGTTGACCAGTAGGGAACGGCCGTTGGCTGCGGGGAGATTACACCAGATCTAGGGAAAGGAACGGATTAGAGGGTGGACGCTGATTCAGGCGGTGTCGCATGGCGATGAGCAGACGGCGGGCGCTCTATTCAGGTGGGACGCACTGCCGAAGCACCTCCCCCCTAAAGGACTAGCGACGAAAGCCGATTTCATCCAGGACGACTACGCCCCGTTCGCTGCGGTCGAAGACGAAGCGTATGCTGGCCAGCGCGTCGGGATCAAACTGCGGGTTGCTGGCCTGAAAGTCTGCCAGAGGGAAAGCATAGCTTTGGAAAGTAACCTCGCCCGGCCTGCTGTCCCGGCTTTCCAGGAAACGGGCTTTGAGCGTGTAGAACTGGATTTGGGGTTGGAGCAGGGCGTAGTGGCTGAGTGGCAAACTGGCGGTGTTGCCGCTGCCGTCCACCAGTTCAATAGTCAAATCCAACGGATCCTGCGGGCTGGGGCTTGGATTGGCGTCGGCCAGACTAAAGATGAGGCTGCTGTTGGCCAACGGCCGTATCTCGCTCTCGGCCAGGGATAAGGTGTAAACGGCCGTTTCTCCCGTCACTTCTTCATCCCAGCCCAGATAAACGGCGTTGGTCTGCTGATCGCCAGATTTTAACTCCACCAGCTTCTCATACCAGCGCGTCAGCCCTGCGCCGGTGAAAAAAGCCCCTTCTACGCTGGCGGTGGTTACGTCAATATCCTCTTCAAAATCGGCGATAATCTCCGTGCGGCTGTCGTCGTAGCGGCTGAGGTAGATCGTTTCCGGCAGCCAGTTGCGCGCACGACGCGGGTCCTGGAACAGGGGCAGATATTCATCTCTTTCGTCTAGAACCGATTCCAGGAAGGCGGAGATGAATAATTTGGCCACCTGCTGCTGCTCCGCTTCCGGCATAATGGGGGCCAGGTTGAGCAGCCCGGCGGCGGGAAAACCGCCCCGGTCGGCGCGACCCCAGTCAGTATTGAACTGGCCGTGATTGGCTCTGTCCACGTAAACGGCCGATTTGAACCAGAACTGATCGTCGTCAAATGTCACCCGGTTGTATTGGCGTATCCCCTGGAATGGCCGTACGTCGCCGTCATAGGCACCCTGGATAACCAGGTAGTTGATATTTTGCAGCGGCGTGCTGCGACCGGTTGGGTTGTATTGGCCATCTGACGGAGCAATAGCCACCACCCCCCGGATATTAAAGTTGTAGTTAAAAAGAACGGTGGCATCGTCGGGGTAGGCGGGCAGCCGGTTAAAGGCGGCGGCAATGGCGGCCGCTTCGCCGCCCCGCGAATGGCCCATTAGCACAATACGCTCCATATCGACCATGCCATAAAAGGGATTGCCGGCATCGGCCTGCCAATCCTGCCACTGGACCAGATGCTCCAGCAGCAGCCAGCCCCGGCCGTTATTTTCATTTTTCAACCCCTCAATGCCAAACATCTGGATGTCGGTCCAACTGCCGTTGAGGAAGTTCTGATCCACCGAAACCAGGATAATGCCCCTGCTGGCCAGCAGTTGGCCCAGGTAATCGTAGCCAGAATCGGAATAGTCCATCATAAAATGGTTGCCGTGGACGATGAGTGCCAGGGGGAAGGGGCCGTCGCCGTCGGGATACCAGACACGGCCGTTTAGGGGCAAATTGGATACGTCAAAGCCCCAGTAGCGGCTGCGCAAGTCGCCGCTGATGCCTTGCCAGTTGTCAATGAAAGGCGACCCGTTGACCGAGGGCGTGAGCAGGTCGGCCGTTTCGCCATATTCGGGGCGGTGCCGGTCCTGGCCGCTGCCGTAAGTGAGCGTCTGCACGGGGTAGGGGCCAGGCTGGGCTGGGTCTGCGCCGGTAAGGTGGGGGATGGCCGCCGCATTTTGCCGGGTGGCGTTAGGCGGCGAGGTTACGGCCGGACCGGGCCATTGATACCAGAGCAGCCCAGCAATCAGGCCGGCCGCGCCCAACAGCAGCGAAAATACAGACAGGCCACGCCCTGTTTGCCGCCGTGCCAATCCCCAAACGCCGGCCCCCAGCAGTGAGGCAAATAGAATAACGGCGGCAGCTAAAGCGGCCGTTCCCACCCCGCCGAGACCGCTAAAGATCATCGTTGCCAGAATGACCCCACTACCTACCAGAACCAGGCGATACTGGCGAGGCATGGCATTTAGCAGACCCATCATGGGGTCGGTCAGCATACCGCTTAGAAAGGCCAGCAGCACTGTCAGGGGAATCAGAATGGCCAGGGTAATCAGCGCCCAGGAACCCATGGCCACGCTGGCCACAAAGGCGATAATCAGCAGCAGCGTCACGGCTGCCAGGCCATAGGTGGCGCCTTGCCAGGTCTGTTGGTCGGGTTTTACGGCCGTCCAAATCATTTGGCGATAGGTACGAATTGTCTCCAGTAGCTTGCCCATATTCCTTTCCATAAGGTGGTTTTTGCTCACAACTTCCTCGTGTGAAGCTATAAACGGGATGCCAGCCGGCATTTGACATAGGTAGTTTACCAGGAAATGCCCCCCATGGCTTCCGGCAACCGGATGTGTGGCTTTCATCCCAATCACCCTTGCCGCCAGCCGCCCTGCACACCTGCCAAACGATTGGCCCAGTGAGTTAGGGCAGGGGTCAAGGCGCATCTTTAGCGCAATCCAAAATATGCTTCGACTTTGGCATATTGTTCATCGATGTTCTGTGTACCATCGACCAACATTGTCTCATAGTTTCTGGCTTTGGCCTGTCGAAGTATTGCCCGGCCGAACAAGTGGTCTCTGGCCATCCAATTCTCAAAAGCTTGTTCCGGATCAGCACATTCTCGCAAAATCTGGCTGATCCACGGCCGTTTACGATAGTGATGCCATTGGAATTCTTTGGTGGGCACGAGAAAGATGACCCTTTTCGGGTTGGCGTCATTTAGTTCTAACAATTCCGGTAAGTAGGCTGCGCCTTCCAGAATAATTGGTTTCTCGGTGCTGTATTTTCCCAAATCCTGAGCGATCAGTGCAAACCGCTCGCGGTAATAGGCAAATTCTTCTTCCACCTGATACTGCACCGGCCGCATCCATATCTCATTCCAGCCCATCTGCGAATATTTGTACATGTGCTGCGCGAGGTTAATACTCACGCGACAAAACGGGCATTTTAACGGGCTTTCCCAATAGCCGGAACAGCTTAACCACCAGTTCTACAAGGCCCACGATCAGGATGATCGCGATGACAATTTTGGCTATCACGTTAAAGAAAGGCACCACGATGATGGCCTCCAGGATGAAGAAACGGACCATGACGTAGAGGCCAAAGGCGTCAACAAGTAGTTCCAACCAGCGTGTTGGCCGGTACCAGCGACCTTGCAGCATAACGGCCGTTTTCAGCACCACCTCCAGCAGCAGGGCCGCGGAGAACAAGGGAATCACTCGCAGCGATTCGGCCGTGAGCAGGGCAAAAATTCCCAACTCATTGTCGCCAAAATCCGCCCCGCCAAACCAGTTAGGGAAAAAGTTTAGCCAGATCACAAAAGCCAGCAGGAACAGAATACCAACTACCATTTCGCCCCGATCAACCTGATCCCGATCAACACGAGCCGGGTCTTTGACCGGTGGCAGTTCAAACGGATCCCACGTTTTTGCCTGTTTTGGCGCCGTTAATGCCTCGCCTGTGCTTCGCTCAATAGCTGCAAAAACGAGTGTCATAATGCCCAGGCTAATGATAGATGCCCGGAAAAACGAAAAGATAAAGGTGAGGGATTTGTCTACAAACTCTATGCCACCACTCTGCCAAAGTATAAATCCCAGGCCTATCAGGTGCAATATGCCAATAATGCTCAGCGTAATTGCAATGACTGACTTATAGGTGGGGAAAAGGGCAGGCCCAATCAAAAACTCTTCCGGGCGATATTGGGCGGCAATCGCTTCGGGATGGCCAAAATCGCGCAGCATGGCAGCGGCCATCTTGGGTGTTGGTTGGCCGTCGCTCTGTTCATCCAGCATATCCAGCAGCAGAGAGCGCAGCTCCATTTCAATGTCGGCCCGCGTTTTACCCGGTAAATGTTGGCCAACTTCATGCACATAGCGATCAATCAATTCATTTGCTTCCATTTGTTACCTCCGTCCGTCTCGTCCAGCAGATGGTCGTCACTGAGCAATTGGCTCAGGACCATAACCAACTCCTGCCACTCCTGGGTCAGATTGGCAAAAATTATTTCCCCTTCCCGGCTCATCTTGTAATAACGGCGCGGGCGCGTATCGTCCACCACCCGCCAATCGCTCTCCAAAAGCCCTTGAGATTCCAGGCGGCGCAGCAGGGGATAGAGCGTGCCTTCGTTGATCTCCATGCCCAGCTCGTCGAGCGACTGTTTGAGCGAGTAGCCGTATTGTTCTTTCTTTAGCTGGCTCAACACCGCCAGCGTCAGCATACCGCGCCGCAGCTCCAGCAGAAGTTTGTCATATAAGGCTTCTTTGTCAATATCTGTTACCATGCGAAACATTATACTGTATAGTATACAGTATTGTCAATACCAAAATACTTTTTGTTCCTGATTGTATAGCCCTATCTTTGTGGTGAAATCTCAGACTCGTGCTGACTTGTGCTGAGCGTAGCCGAAGTAGCGCAGCCGAAATAGAGGCTTAGTAGTTACCGTTAATAATTGAAGCCCAACAATACCCAGTAATTCAGAAACCAGAAGAAGGCCACGACCGCCAGCAGAAACAGGCTGTGGTGCAGCCGCATGGTCGCGCTGCCCGTTTGCTGCCGCCAGCCCAGAACGGTAAGCAAAAGCAGGATGACCGTCAGACACAAGGCCAGCAGCGGGATGGCGGAAATCAGGTAAATCAGCGGCGTGGCACCAAAAATCAGGTCAAAGGATCGGGTTTGCAGCACCCAGAACAGGCCGACCACAAAGAGCAGATTGAGCAAACCGATCAGTCCGGCCAGGGCAGTCTCACGCCCAACCGGTTGCCGGCGGCGATAGCCGAGCAACCAGGCGACCACGGCCGTTACAAAAACCAGCAGTGTGATCAGCAGCAAACCCAGATGAAACGGCGCCGTCTGGTACCAGGCCAGGCGGGTAAAGGCCACAGCCGCGGCGTTGCTGTAAAACATATGCTCAATACGGCCGTTTTCATCCCTATGAAACAGCATCACACCTTCCCCGTCAAGCTGCCGGAAATGATCCGGAGCAGTGGCCACCCAACGGCTCACTGGGGCAAAATCACCGCCGGGATGAAGAGTCAGCGTCCCGTCCGGTTCGGCCGTCAGCCGGAATTGGGAGAACAGTCCCAGCACCTTTTCAATATTGCTGTTGCGCTGAACTAGGGATGGCAGGTAGTAACCGGCGTATTGTTCGCGCTGCAGATTGGCCAGCGGTTGGATGGGATCAGGCGGGATGACCGCCGGAAAGTAGCGGTTCATAAAGGCTTCAACCAGTTGCTGGCGGAAATGCCAGTCAACGGTGTTGTGGGCGATGAAAAGGCCCACGTTCTCCTCCGGCAGCAGGAGCAGCAGGCTGGAGAAGGTCGGGGTGGTGTCGCCGCCGTGCAGAATGGCACGACGGCCGTTTAGTTCATCCTCAAAAAAGCCGTAGGTAAAGCCGGGCAGCCGCGGGTCGTGGCTGTACTGCTGCCGGTGCATCAGCGCGACCGTTTCCGGCTGCAAAATCTGTGCATCTTCAAAACGGCCGTTTTGCAAATGGGCAATCATAAAGCGGCTAATGTCCACGGCCGTTGTCTTCAACTCGCCGGCCGGTCCGTAATGGCGGTAATAGATGGGGTAGGGGTGGGGTCCGTCGGGGCGCAGTTCATAGCCGGTAGCCATTTGGGCCATCAGCTCCGGCGGCCAGCCGAAGCTGCTCTGGGCCATTCCCAGCGGGGCCAGGATATGCTGGGCTACGTAATCGGCAAAGGCTTGGCCCGAAATTTCTTCGACCAGACAGCCGGCCAGCGCCGTGCCGTGATTGGCATAAACCAGCAGTTGGCCGGCCGGACGGACGCGGGGCGGCAGCCGTTGGGCCAGGTAGTCACAGACGGACAGCACCTCATCTTGCGTGCGGGCGGCGGCGCCGATGTCCCATTCGTCAAAGCCGCCGGTGTGGGTCAGCAGGTGGGCGGCCGTTACCGGCTGGAGATAGGTATCGGGAATCTGGAAGCGGGTCAGGTACTGGTTGATGTCGGTGTGGAGGTCAAGCCGTCCCTGTTCCACAAGCTGCATAACGGCCGTATAGGTAAACAGCTTGGAAACCGATCCTACGTCAAAGAGAGTCGTGGGCGTAACGGGGCGCTGGCCAGCCAGGTCGGCATAGCCATACCCTTTGGTCAGGTGTAGACGACCGTTAACCATCACCGCCACCACCGCCCCCGGAATCTGGTAGGCGTCCAGGTGGGCGGCAAAGAAGTCATCGAAAAACATTTCCAGGTCGGCCACGGCCTGGTCACCCAGCGGCTGGTGCTGGCCAAACTGGGGTCGGGTGGGGGGATCGGTATCGGGATAGGGCTGGTGGAACTGCCGGCCGACGGCTATCTGCTCATTCTCGCTGCTAATTTGCACGTCAAAACGAATCTCAGCCACATCTGGTTCGTCAACAGGCGTCGCCGTGTCCGTACAGCCGGTCAGCCAGAACAGCGCTGTTAGCAGAAGTAAGAAAGGTGTACGGTGAATCTTGAGTTTCATGATAATTTCTCCCGGCAGTACCAGGCGCAGAACGAACATGACGTCCATACCTGTCACTACGCCATCTCTTTACATCCTTCACTATAAAGGAAAAGCGGGACCAGTACGCCCCACCAATGGCGAGACTTTAACCTGGCCGGTTGACCAGGTTGGAATTGGGTCGATTGACCGGGACCAGAACTCCCCGGCTGCCGGATGGCGGGTCGGGCCTTTCCTTATATAGTGAGGGCATGGACCTCTTTTGGTATCTCAAGGCGCGTAACTGGCCGGTGGTAGCGGGCTATCTGCTCTTTATCAGCATGATGGCTATTGGCTACTTTTACAACGTCACTTTTGTCCAGTTGGGCCTGAAGGATTTGGGCGAGCGGGTGTTGGCCCTGCCGGCCGCTGCCGTGGCCCAACAGATGGCGCTGTTGGCCCTGATTACCTGCCTGGTGGCCCTGGCTTTTGGTTGGTGGATGACGCGGTCGGGCTGGAGTGCCCGCTTGCTGGTCAAACTGCAACTGGCTTGGGGCGTGGTCCTGGTGCAGACGGTGTTAACGGCCGTGGCTCCCCACATCTCCAGCGCAACCGGCTTCCTGATCTGGATTGTTTTTTGTTCGCTGGCGCTGGGCGTGGGTGTGCCCGCCACCTTTAGCCTGACCACCGACCTGATTCCGGTGCGTGACCGGGGCTACGTGGCGGCAGCCATTACGGCCGTGGCCTATTTTGCCGCGGCCCTTTTTCCCGGCGGTTGGCAGATTGAGCCGTTTAGCCGGGCGATGCTGCTGATTATGGTCCCCGGCGTCTCGGGGCTGGGGCTGATTGTGGGCCTGGCAACTGTAGGCCGCACCTTCGTTAGCGACTGGGTAGCAGAAGTAGCCGCCAATCACAAGTTGGAGAACCGTTTTGGCAGCGGCCGTTTCACAAGCAGTGGCGGCCGGATTGACCGCCGCTTTCTAGGCTTTGTGGCCCTCATGTTCGGCATCTTTTTTATTGACAGCCTCGGCTTCCTGCGCCTCATTGATACCCCCATTCTGGTAGACGGCGCCTGGCAGTCATCCGACCAGACGCCCCGGCTGATTATCGCCATCACCCACGTGATTGCCGCCCTGGTGGCCGGGGTTCTCTACACCTACGAAGATGAGCGACATCTCTTTTACTGGGTCTTTGGCCTCTTTGCCCTGACCCATCTCTCATACACCGTTAGCGTCTGGCTGCTGCCGGAGACGACCGTCACCACGTTGGGCACGCCGATGCTGTACGCCACGGCCGTTTCCCTTTACACCGTCGTCAATTTTGCGCTCTGGGCCGACTTTTCCACGCCGCAGACGATTGGCCGCAATACGGCCGTGGGCGTGGCCCTCTCCGGCTGGACGGCTACTTTTCTCAGTACGGCCCTGGCTATTCAGTGGCATACTGCCGGCATGCCGCTGGAGCAGCATTTACGACTGGTGCAGGCGCTGGCCCTGCTCTTTTTTGTGGGTATGCTGCTGGTCGCTCTCTGGCCGAATGGGACACGGACCCGTCCTGAGCATGGTCAAAGGATAAACACGGACTTGTAGTGAGCGCAGAAAAAGGTCGAAAAACCGAGTTTGTCATGGTGAACCACTCTGGTCATTGGGCCACATTTAGTCAAAAACGCGGTTTTTTCAGAGGACTCAACTATGAACACAGATAATAAGTTGCATCGACTTGGTTTAATTTTCTTACCGCAAAGACGCCAAGAACGCCAGGTAAATATCCTTAGCGATTTTTGTACCCTGGCGGTGAAATCTTTTTTAGTTGTGTTGGCTGCGCTGCTGCTGGTGGGCTGTGATGATGGCCTGTACAGCGGCACGCTTATTTTTGACGGGCAGCACCGCTTTACGGCCGAAACGCCGCTGCCGGGGGATGTGCTGCTGCGGGCAGGCACGGCCGAATTTGCCCTCGATTCCCAGGTAGGCGGCTCGGTTTATGTGGTGGGCGGTACGCTGCGGCTGGATGGGGAGGTGGCCGGCGACCTGGTGGTGCTGGATGGCCGGGTGACGCTGGGGCCAACGGCCGTTGTGGGTGGTGATTTGCGCTACAGCGGCGAGGCGGTGGTGGTGGCAGAAACGGCCGTTGTGCAGGGCCAAACCGTCGCCGCCGGGTTGGCTCTGCCTCTGGAAAGCCAGCCGCAAGCCGCCGGCCGGGACAGCTTCCTTCGCTCCCTGATTTCGGCTCTGCTGTTGGCGGCACTGGGCGGCCTGTGGGTCAGCCGGCGTCCTCAACCCTTGCACAACGTCAGCAATGCCGCCCGTGACCATTGGCTGGCGGCGATTTCGCTGGGGCTGCTGGCGCTGCTGGTTCTGCCTGTTTTGCTGATTATGATGGCCCTGACGATTGTGCTGCTGCCCCTGGTCCTGCTCATCGGCCTCATTCTCTTTCTGACGGTGGGCATGGGCATCATCACCCTGGGGATGGCGCTGGGCAACTGGCTGGCTGATCAGGCCAACCGGCCAGTGACGCCTGGCTGGGCTACCTTTGGCGGCGTGCTGCTGCTGATGCTTCTGTTTAATATGCCCCTGGTGGGTGGGGCGCTGCTGGTGGCAACGGCCGTTACCCTCTTCGGTGCCGTTTTATTGACCCGCTTTGGCAGCCGCCCTTACCATCCACCGCTGCGTCCTGCTGACGATCTGGCGACTTATAAACGGCCGTAGGCATGTTCTGAAACCCGATACTGGCCATATGGCCAGGCAGAAGAACCCATCGTTGCCCCGCCAGACCCCACGGCCGTGCCTGCTCCTGATACGACAGAAGAAGAACCTTTACTCGAGCCAGAAGCTGTAACGCCAGCATTTTACAACTGGTATCTGGACTATGCCGAAGCAGGCAACCCGCTGCCCCTGGATGGTCCCGGAGACTGTTTCATTATGCAACTACTCAGGCTCTCTGGAAACTTATTACAAAGAGCACAAAGTTCACGGAGAAAACCCAGAGAACTTTGTGCTCTTTGTGCCCTTTGTGGTTAGTAGTTCTTCGATTATTCTGTAACCAGCAAAGTTCCTACCATACCGGCTTCGTGATGGCCGGCAACGGTGCAGGTAATTTCATACGTGCCCGCTTCGGTGGGCGTAAATGCCAGTACGCCGCTCGCGCCTGGCATGGCCGAAACGTGCAGGTCCGGATCGTTATCCATACCGGCCATGTGGGCATCGTGGCCGGCCGAATGGTCTGCTTCTTCATGCACATCCGTGGCGACAATGTGGGCAATGCTCCAGTCGTGCTCCAGCGCTCCCACGTTGTTAAAGACAATGCGCACCGGTTCGCCAACTTTCACTTCAATCAGATCAGGTGCAAAGCTAAAATCGTTGGCTTCAACCACGGCTTCACGTACTTCCATGGCCATATCGGCCATTTGCTCATCTGCGGCCGGGCTGCAGGCCACAGCCAACAAAGCAACGAAACCCAAAACAACAATGATTATTCGTAACACAATTCTCTCTCCTCTAAAAATGGGACGCGGATTAACATGGATAACACGGGTTATTTCTATATGTTGGTGTGCCGTATATCCCTGCTCTCGGTCGGTTTATAACAATACCGGCCTATGATAGCCAAAATGACAGCGGCCGGTAAGCGCCAAATGGCCTATACGATGATAGGCCATTTGACACAAAGCAACCCGATTGTGTAAGTCTAGTGGAGTTTGACGTGGCCCGTTACAACGTGGCCCGTTACAACGTGATACGTGATGCGTGAAGCGTGATGGGCTCTGTAAACTGGTCACGCATCACAGCTTGCCCTGAACGCAGTTGAAGGGTTTTACGCATCACGCTTACCTGACATCTCAAAGAAACAATCTATTTACTGGTCCGGCAGCTCGACCAGGGCCGTAAAGCGGATCATCACATCGCCGTTGGCCTGGTCGTTGGTGGCCAGGAAGACGGTGCGCTCCATCAGGCCCATGTCTGACTCGTGGGCAGCGGTGTCATAGGCCACGCTCAGGATGGCCTCCTGACCGGGGTCAATGGTCATGGTAGAGAGGGTGGCCGTGGTGCAGCCGCAGGAGGTGCTGACGGCCTCAATGATCAGGGGAGCGCTGCCGCTGTTGGTGACGGGCAGTTCGGCCGTGGCGATTTTGCCTTTAACCACCGGCCCGAAATCATAAGCGGCCGCTACCTCAATCGCCGGCGACTGGGGTGAACAGGCTGCTAGAAATAAGGATAAGAGGATTAGAACGAGTAATTTCATAGTGTCACGCGTAAGTTTGCTCCAATCTGTCAGATTAGACCAATCCCATATCGTTAGTTAAACCGTACATTGGCCTGCACCCATATCTCTACCTGTGGCTGGCGCGGGTCGTTGTTCTCGATAATGATGCCCCGGCGCACGGTTTGGCCGCGGCTGTCGTGGAAACCGGCGTCAAAAATGAGCGTCACTTCGGCCACTTTGCCGGGGGGGATGACGCTGGCCGAAATTTCGGCGATGGTGCAGCCGCAGGTGGTGTAGGCCCGGCTAATGGTTAAGGGCGCGTCGCCATCGTTACGAACGGCAAAAGTGCGTTGGACAACTTCATTAGGTCCGATGCTGCCAAAGTTGTAGAAGTGTTCTGAGATGGTAATCTGCGGCTGAGGTCCATCCGCCGGCAGGAAAGGGATTTCTGGCCCCTGACCCATGTCATGCACGGCCGTTATTGGCCGATCAACGACCACATCTTCTCGTTCATAAGTAAAGGCGGGGGCAGCGGCCGTTTCCCCACCAGACCAGTAAGCGTAAGCCACGCCAAAAAAAAGCAGCAGCCCGCTGATAACCACGATACCCCAAATAATCTGTTTCTCTGACCGCGCCTGGCGTTGGGCACGTGCCGGTTTTCTTCCTCGATAACCCATAACTTTAACCTCCTACTACTTTTCACTTTTCACTTCTTACTTTCTACTTTTTATTTTCTACTTACCTCAACCAATCACCCACAAC
>JAWOIM010000239.1:0-5020 GCA_046484685.1 Chloroflexota bacterium
CGTCGGGCACGTGCTGGCTGTTGGCCCTGGTCACTTCAATGTAGTAACCGAACACCTTGTTAAAACCCACCTTGAGAGAGCCAATGCCGGTCCGTTCCCGCTCGCGTGGCTCCAATTCATTCACCCATTGGCGGGCGTGGGCCGAGGAGTTCATCACACCGTCCAGTTCGGGCGAAAAGCCGCGCTTGATGACGCCGATTTTGTTGAGATTGGCGGGTGCTTCTTCCACAACAGCCCGCTCAATCAGGTCTACCACTTCGCGGCAGGGGTCTAGCTGCTGCAAAAGGGCCTGGAGTTGGGCGGCGGGGCTGTTTTCAGCGTCGGCCCCCAGGATAGGGAGATTTTTGAGGTCGGGCAGGCTGGCCAGGGCCTGGCCCAAATTTTCCAGATCGCGGGGGGTGGCTTTGCCGCCCAGGGCGCGGTTGGTCAGCCGCTCGACGTCGGGCATATGTTTGAGGGCGGCGCGGATGTCGGCCCGCAGCAGGGCGTCGTTGGCGCAGGCTTCTACCTGGTCCAGCCGTTGGTTGAGGTCGTCTACCTGGAGCAACGGCCGTGTTATCCTTTGGCGTAACAATCTGGCTCCCATGGGCGTGATCGCCTCGTTTAGGACGGCCAGGAGGGAGTCGCCGCGCTCGCCGCTGATCGATTCCGTCAATTCCAGATTGCGCCGGCTGCTGCTGTCCAGGGCCATGTAGCCTTCGGTGCTGTAGGTGGCCAGCCGCTGAATCTGGCCCACAGACCCTTTTTGGGTCTCCTGCAGATAGTGGAGAATAGCCCCGGCGGCGCGAGTGGCCAGCGGCTTGCCTTCGCAGCCAAAGCCGTCTAGCGTTTTGACGCCAAAGTGGCGTAGAAGGGTTTGGCTGGCGTTGCCCAACTCAAAGCGCCAGTCGGGCAGCTTGCTAACGGTGCGGGCTTCTTGCATGAGGGTATGTTCACTGTCGGGCACAAGCAGTTCGGCCGGGTGGAGGCGGGCTAATTCTTCGATAAGGCGTCGACGGCCGTTTACCTGCGTGGTGGCAAATTCACCGGTTGAAATGTCGGCATAGGCCAACCCAGCCCGCTCGCCATCGACGACAGCGGCGGCCAGATAATTGTTGCGGCCGGCGTCGAGCATACCCGGCTCGATAACCGTGCCGGCCGTAAAGACGCGCACCACATCGCGGGGCATCAGGCCGTTAATTGGTTTGTCGCCCAACTGTTCGCAGAGGGCCACCTTGTAGCCTTTGGCAATGAGGCGGGCGATGTAGCCTTCGGCGGCGTGGTGGGGCACACCGGCCATGGGGGTGCGCTGCCCTTTGCCCTGCGGCCGGCTGGTGAGAACTAAATCCAGCTCTTTGGCGGCCAGGTGGGCGTCGTCGTCGAACGTTTCGTAAAAATCGCCCAGGCGAAAAAAGAGGATGGCGTCGGGGTATTGGGCTTTGATGTCCAGATATTGGCGGCGGCTGGGGGTTACTTTTTTAGACATACCTTCTCATCGTATATTTTACGGCAGAGAGCGCAGAGGGCGCAGAGTTTTTATGAGATTCTCTGCGTTCTCTGTGTCCTCTGCGGTTACGTGTTTTGCTGTTCGAGCCAGGTTTCGAGGGTGCGCCGGTGGCGGGATTCGAGTTTGGTCAACGGCCGTTTCCCCTTCATCAGCGCGTTTGCCTCGTCAAAGGCCATATTCTGATGTTTCATTAGATAGGCAGCCAGGACAGTAGCGCTGCGGCCACGCCCTTTGGCACAGTGGACCAAAACGGTACGGCCATCTTGCACCTGATCGTGGATAAAGTCTACGCTGGCCTCAATGGCTGTCTGGTTGGGCACGGTCACATCCAGCACCTTGACCTGCTTATAGGCGATATCGTGCCGGTTATAGAAATCGATGTCATCTTCTCGCTCGGCGCGAATGTTGAGAACGGCCGTTATCTTTTGATCACGAATAAATGCATAATCACGCCGGTAATGGGGCGCACCACCCAGCCAGAGCTGGGGATTAATCTCATCGAACCAGCGTTGGCCCATAACCCGCTCGTAGATAAAACGAATGACGGGAAATAATTTGTCGAACAAATAGTGGAATGGATTCATAGAGGATAAGGATAGCGGGGAGGGGTGGATTATGCAAAAAGCAAAAAGACGGAGCACGATTCATCGTGCTCCGTCTTTTTTTGTGAGTATCTTTTGTGGGTCAGGCCAGGACTGTTACCAGCGATGTGGTGAGGGCGAATTTGATGGCATCAATCAACTTTTGGGCATTAAACGGCTTGGCCAGGCAAACAGCGGCCCCTAACTCTTCCGCTTTATCAAACCAATCCTGTTTACCAACACCGCTGATTATAACAACCGGAATATCGGCAATGGCCGGCATGGTCTGTCGCTGCTTCAAAAAATCCAAACCATTTACATTGGGCATCATTAAGTCACAACAAATAATGTCAGGCAGAGAGGTTTCCATAATGGAAAATGCTTCAGGTACACTGATCGAAGTGAGTACTTCATAGTTTTCCATCCCCAACATCAGTTTAACCAGCCGGGAAATAACGGGATCGTCGTCAATGACGAGTACAAGAATTTTTTGCATTGTTTGTTTTCCAACACACCATGCAAACTACAATTATTAGCAGGGTGATGCTTAATTAGGACCAATATATATAGTATAAGGCCATAATAGAGAATAATGAGATTTACTCATACAGTCTATATCAAAATAACAATATGAAAATAGGTAAACTGACCTATGATAAAAGACACTGTCTAAATACTCTAGGGGCATATAAAAAAAGCCGGTTGGCTTAACCAACCGGCTTTTTTTAACAACGAGATAAATCTAGGGGGTTAATTACGGCCGTTGCAGCCAGAAATCATAACTGCCCGAACCGCTGTAAGAGTAGACAACCCAACGATAATAACCAGAAGAGCCGTTATAGCTAATCTGTTCGCTGGAATTGGAGCTGGTTGCGCTGGCTACTGTCTGCCAACCCCACCAGGAACTCCACTTTTGCAGGTATAGGTCAAAGTCTGCATTGCTTGGACCTTCTAACCAGCCATTGTGGGTGCCAGAACCGGTGTAGTACCAGGTACCATTCGGCTGAATTTGAGAGGAACCTGAACCACTTAAGGAGCCGGTGTAATGCTCACAGTTGGTGCAGGGGGCGGGATCGGGATCGGGATCGGGACCAGGGCCGGGGTCAGAGCCGCCATCAAACAGAGAGTAGAGCAGCAGGTTAGGTGAGCCGCTTCCGATGCTGGAGAGAACGCCGCTGGTCGCATTATTGATAATAGCGTTGAAAACCTGAGACGGAGAGGCGGTGGTGTTATTTTGCAGATAGAGTGCCGCTACACCGGCTACATGGGGCGATGCCATGGACGTACCGCTAATGGTATTGGTAGCCGAGTTGCTGGTGTGCCAGGCAGCGGTAATGCTGGAGCCGGGGGCAAAAATATCTACACAAGAGCCACGATTAGAGAAGCTGGACCGGCTGTCGCTGGATGTGGTTGAGCCGACAGTTAGCGCTTCTGCGACGCGAGCCGGAGAATAGTTACAGGCATTGGCATTGCTGTTACCGGCGGCCACTGCATAAGTCACACCGGCATTAACAGAATTACGTACCGCGTTATCCAGGGCTGTGGAGGCCCCGCCACCCAGGCTCATATTGGCCACGGCTGGTTTAATGTGGTTGCTGGTTACCCAGTCTACACCGGCAATAACACCAGCATTGGTACCGGAACCGTTGCAGTCTAATACACGGACGGGATGCAGAGTAACACTTTTAGCTACGCCATAAACAGTACCGCCAACGGTGCCGGCTACATGGGTGCCGTGGCCGTTGCAGTCATCGGTACCACCACCAATACTGCTGTAGCCATTACCCATACGGCCGCTGAATTCATTATGGCTGCCACGAATGCCCGTATCAATAATATAGGCATGGACACCGCTGCCAGTCGCATTGTAATTGTATATACCATTGAGCGGTAAGTTGCGCTGGTCGATGCGGTCCAGGCCCCAGGTTGCATTGTTTTGCTGATTAATTTCTACAACCTGATCTGGTTCAATATAGTCGATGTTTGGATTTTTTTGTAAAGAGTGCAGGGCATTTTCTGGTATTGTGGCCGCAAAGCCGTTGAGGGCGGCATTATAGGTGTGGTGAATCCGGCCACCTTCTGACTCTACCGTGTGGGTAAGATCATTCAGAATGGCGACTTCTGTATTTTCATGTAGAACGACAATGTATTGGTCGGGGATGATCCGGCTCCGATCAACGTCGGCACTGCGGTCGATTTCAGCATCATCCTGTTCGGCACTGGCATGATTAGTGGCTGTAAGACCGCCTAATACAAGCAGTGCAAGAGCAAGCAAGGTTAACCAACGGAATTGAATCTTCATTTCTCTTTATCTCCTGAAAATGGAATTAATCGCTTTGTACCAGACGGTACAAAGGCATTAATTACTACACAAACTGTAGACTCGTGGTTCAATGGGCTAAGATGTGGGCAGCAATGGAGAATGGTGAAACAATAAGTGGATAATGTGGGGTCACTCGTAACTGGTTATATCAATGTTGTAAACCACCTCCTTATATCAACCTGGGTGACTATCGTGGGTTAGCGGTTTGATGCCTGTCAGGCGTTGAACCGCTAGTTGAACGTCTATAAGTTGAACTGCTAAATGGTAGTCACCAATCGTATAAAACAAAAACACAATCTTTGGTAGGATTGTGTTTGGGTAAAACCAGGTTAGGTATGTAGATTTTCCAATACAAGCAGATAAAAAAGGTTTGGGCGCGGGGTGCGCCCCAAGATTTCCCGGAGATTGTATGAAATGCGTAGGTAATTCTTACTTGGTCCACCATAATTGTGATTATTACTATTGTTGGTAGATTTTATGGTGACAGCTATTGATGACTGCCAACCAAATGAGCTGTTAATTTTGTAAAGCCGCGAAAAATATAACAGATTGTTCGATATATGTCTAATGGTTCAGCCGCAATTTCTATAGTACTTTTGTCCTGGCACGCTGGCGGCCCGCCTTTATTTC
>JAWOIM010000449.1:0-15938 GCA_046484685.1 Chloroflexota bacterium
GAATAGAGAGGCAATTTGGGGCGTGCTGCGCTCCCTGTTAATGTATTATGGGCTGCCCTGGCGTATCTGGCAGATGGCTCGGTTGTATCAACCATTTGTAGCGCCGGACGCGCTTTGTTTTGACATCGGGGCGCATGTGGGCAGTCGGCTGCTGGCCTGGCGCTTGTTGGGTGCTCGCGTGGTGGCTCTGGAACCGCAGCCCCATTTGATGAAATGGCTGCGTTGGTGTTACGGCCGTTCTCCCCATATCATCTTGTTGCCCCAGGCCGTTGGCCATGAGGCGGGCCAGGCGACGCTCCACGTCAGCCGGCGCACGCCGACCGTCACCAGCCTGTCGCCGGCCTGGGTACAGCGCGTACAGCAGGTTGACTCCTTTGCCGATGTGGCCTGGGATGCGGAGGTGCGTGTGCCGGTGACAACGTTAGACACGCTGATTGCCGCCTACGGCCGTCCCCACTTTTGCAAAATCGACGTGGAGGGGGTTGAATTAGAAGTATTACAGGGATTGAGCCAGCCGCTGCCCGCGCTTTCTTTTGAATATACGCCGGCCACGTTTGATCTGACAGCCGCCTGTGTAGAACGGTTGCAGCAACTTGGTGACTATACATTTAACTGGACCATTGCCGAACGCCCCTATTTTTGCGGTGAGCGCTGGGTAACGGCCGCTGCGCTCCTGGAGCAGATCCGCCTCCTGACGCCTGACCAACCGAGCGGAGATGTGTATGCTCGTCTGCAGTAAACCTTTGCTGTAGTGCGTATTTCGTATTGCGTAACCAGAGAGAATTACGGAATACGCACTACGCACTACGATTATACCCCGCGAATTCCTGGATATACCCTTTTATTCTTTCAGGAACGGGTTCCCCTTCTTCTCGTTACCGATGGTCGTGGCCGGACCATGCCCGGAGAGAACCTGGGTTTCGTCGGGTAGGGGCAGCAGCTTTTGACGAATGCTGCTTAGCAGGGTATCCATATCACCACCGGGCAGGTCGGTACGGCCGATACTTTGTTGAAATAACGCATCCCCACTAAAAACAATCTGATAGTCGGGCAGATAAAAGGCGACATGGCCGGGTGCATGGCCGGGCGTGTAGAGTACTTCCAGCGTTATATTGCCTACGGTAAGCGTTTGGCCGTCGCTGAGCATTTCGTCCGCTGCCGGCGGTTCGGGGATAGTCATGCCCCAGTGGCCCGCTGCCTGGTTGGCCATAGACAGCATGGTTACGGCTTCGGGATGAATATAGATGGGAACGGCCGTTTCCTGCTTCAAGTCTGCCAGGCCCCCCACATGGTCAAAATGGCTGTGGGTAAGCAAGATATGGCTGATCTCATAGCCCCGCTCTTCCAATGTGGCCACAATAGCCTGCCCGTTCCAGGAGGGATCAATTACCGCTGCCTTCATCGTTTCCTGACAGGCCAGGATATAACAATTTGTTTGTAACGGGCCTAAAGGTAATTGTAGAATATCAATCATGTTGAACTCCTTTGAAAATAGACCATGGACGACGGACGACGGACGATGCGTGTAAATTTCTTAGTCTCCTGCCGGGCAGACTGTTAGCTGCGAGCGACCCCAAAGGGATTGACCGGTGGGCAGGGTCCGCTGGGTGCGCCAGGTCAGGTAAATAATTTCCCCAAAAGCGGCAATGTTTAGGGCCACGGCGGCCGTAGGTAAGCCGGGCAGCCGCTGTTGTAAACCGATGGCCAGGACAACGGCCGTTAACACCAAATTGATGGCCATCCCCATATTTACAGCCTTGGTGGCCTGTTCATTAATCAGCAAACCGCGCAGCCAGGAACTGATGGTAGCCAGGGCCGGAAAGGGTAAAAATAACAGCAATCCCGATATTGTCAACATCCCTGTTACCGGTGTCATCTCCTGCACGGTAAAGACGTAAAAATTAGACAGCGGCGTAAAGATGAATATGGCCATAAAAAGGGTTAAGCCAGCCGCCAGGTAAAGGCTAAAGCGGCGAATAGGGGCAAAGGTTTGCGCTCCCCGGCTCAGGGCAATGACCGCTTCCGGCAGGGCCAGGGCCGCTGCCCGCGCCATCAGCATAATCTGGAATAGGACCGGCCAGGCTGCCAACGATTCGGTCGGTTGGTCCAGCCGCGCCAGACTAAAGGTAACCAACGGCTGGGCCAGCAGCACCAGCAGCGATGTGGCCGCCAGTGGCAAATGGAACCAGAACAACGTGCTGTAGGTCAAATCGCTGACCGGCGGTCGGTCTACACTCAGTTCTTCGCGCAGAATAGGTTGGACGGCAGCGGTGGCGTACATGGCCTCAGCAATGACGCCCACCATCAGCGCTGTGGCCCCGTTAATGACGCCTGGCAGATCGGTCCAAACGGCCAGGCCAATCACGGTGCCGCCCGACGCCAGCAGGCGAACGGCCGTGCCCCAGGCCATCTGGCGCGGCCGGTTAAACCGAATCAGCAGCCCTTGTAAAAAGCGACGCCAGGCAATGGCCGCACTCCACAGGGTCATAATCTGCATCCCCGGCTGAACCCAGACGGCTACCGGGTCGGGCACACCCAGCCATTGGCGCACGATCAGATCAAACAGGGGCGTAAAGGCCACCAGCACCGTGATAATTGTCAGAAAAATCATCCAGTGGATGGTAAAGCGTCGTACCAGCCGGTAAGAGGCATGATCCTTAACCAGCGCTGTTGAGGTAGCCAGCAGGTTGATAATTGGGCTTTCAATAGTCACTGACAGGCTGATAACAATGCCCTGGGCGGCCAGCATGATGACCTGATTCGGCAGCCGGTTGATGGCCGCGCTGATAATGGGTCCTTCGGCCGTCATTAGTAACCAACTGGCAAATAAAGGCAGCCAGAACCAGAAGATGTCTCGTTGTCGCATAAGGTGTTCCATTGTTCGGTACTTGGTATTCGGTGGTGTTCGGTGCCAGGTCATAAAGCAGGTTCGCCGCTGGATGACCATTGATTAGATGTTTATCGAACACACAACCCGGCAAGGTTAGCAGTTTGCACCCAATTTGACGATAGCAATAATAGTTTTCTCATCCACCAACTTTGCGTTAAGATTGAGGCAATGACATAAGTTTTGTACCTTTCCTTTTCCCATAGGGTATAAGGGGCCAATGCGTACCGTGGCGCATCAGCGAAGGGCGAAAATCTATGGTCCGTCGTCCATTGTCCGCGGTCATTTACACAGGAGCGTATTTCATGCGTAAAAAAGTTATTTTCATTACCGGGGTGGCTGGTGAAATTGGCCAGGCATTGCTGCGGGAAGTGGCTCAGACCGAGGGCATTCAGGCATTAACGCTTGATCTGCAACCGTTACCGCCAGAGTTGCAAGGGTTGTCTCATCATGTTCAAGGAGATATTTTGAATCAGTCGCTGCTCAGGCGATTGATCACCGAGTATGATGTGGATACCATCTATCACCTGGCGGCGCTGCTTTCTACGCGGGCTGAATTTGCGCCGGAACTGGCGCATCGCGTCAACGTGGATGGCACATTGGCGCTGCTGCAACTGGCTGCTGAACAATCAGAGCGGCGAGGTGTGGCGGTCAAGTTTATTTTTCCCAGTTCCATTGCCGTTTATGGCATGCCCGACCAGGTTGTCAAACAAACGAATCCCCAGGTAAAGGAATGGGAGTGGAATGAGCCGGCTACCATGTATGGCTGTAACAAACTATACTGTGAGCGGCTGGGCGTTTATTTTAGCCACCATTACCAGCAGTTGGCCGCTAATCCGGGCACGCGACTGGACTTCCGCTGTGTGCGCTTTCCGGGATTGATCAGTGCCTTTACCGCACCTACCGGGGGCACAAGCGATTATGGTCCCGAAATGTTACACGCCGCAGCTAAAGGTGAGCCATATGCTTGTTTTGTGCGCGAGGAGGCAACTATTCCTTTTATGACCATGCCCGATGCGGTTATAGGGCTGCGGGCCTTGGCGCGGGCGCCGCAGGAGGTGCTGTCGCGGCGAGTGTATAACATTACCAGCTTTAGTCTGTCTGCGGCCGAGTTTAAGGCACAGGTATTACGCGCTTTTCCAGGAGCAGAAATCAGCTTTGAACCGGACGTAAAACGGCAGGCAATTGTGGATAGCTGGCCGGCCGGACTCAATGATGACGCGGCCCGCAGTGACTGGGATTGGCAGCCGGATTATGGGGTAGATCGGGCATTTGACGACTATCTGGTGCCTAATATTCGGGAGCGGTACAAATAATTTGATGCCTACGGTGGCATAGTCACAACCAAAAGAGTTAAACTTATACCTTATCACGAGGAAAATTCTTTGTTAGATCGGAAAAAGTTAACCCGGTTTGCCTGGCTGTCTATCGGAACGGCCGTTCTTACCATTTTCCTCAAAACCACCGCCTACTGGTTGACCGGCTCGGTGGGGCTGTTGTCAGATGCGCTGGAATCAGGCATTAACCTGGCAGCAGCAGTGATGGCCCTGATTACCCTGACCATTGCGGCCCAGCCACCCGACGCCGACCATACGTATGGCCACGACAAGGCGGAATATTTTGCCGGGGGTGTGGTGGGCGCATTGGTGGTGGTAGCTGCCGTGACGATTGGCATAACGGCCGTTCGCAGCCTGTTTGACCCCCAGCCATTAGAGCAAATTGGTTTGGGATTGGCCATCTCTCTGTTGGCGGCACTCTGTAATTTTATAACCGCCCGCGTTTTGCTGCAGGCCGGTGAGCAGCATGATTCTATGACCCTGATGGCCGACGGCCGTCACCTCATGGCCGACGTCTGGACTTCTGGCGCGGTCGTTGTCGGTATTGGCGGTGTGGCCCTGACCGGCTGGTTTATTTTTGATCCGCTCATTGCCCTGGTCGTAGCCGTTCATATCTTGCGTTCTGGGCTGCGTTTGGTCAGCCAGGCGGTGGGTGGTTTAATGGATGAGTCTCTGCCGGCGCATGAATTGGCCCGCGTGGAGAATGTGTTAAACAGTTACCGGGATGAAGGCATTGCTTATCATGCGCTGCGCTCCCGACGCTCCGGGGCACGTCGCTTTGTGTCGGTCCATATCCAGGTGCCGGGAGCCTGGACGGTGCAAAAAGGGCACACCTTGTTGGAAACCCTGGAAGCCGACTTGCGTCGTGAACTGCCGGCGCTGTCGGTGTTTACCCACCTGGAACCGCTGGAAGATCCGGCTTCCTGGCAAGATATTCCGCTGCATCGTGAAAAATGAGATGTTGTGTGCGGCATATAGTTGAAGAAGGATGCAAATTGTGGCTCTTTGGGAATTCAGAGCTTGCCACTTCACGTTGTTCAGTGCAGGCTTTGAGCTTGCCGAAAGGGGATTAACAGGCCGTGATGGGTCAAACCCCGCGAAATCCAAAAGACCCCAAATTGTTTGCTGTGGACCTTAACGCAGCAGATGAATATAACGGGGTTTATGCCTCACAGCTATATCACGGTATATAGATGATTGGCAATATGTTTGTTATCATAGCACTAGAGATCATTAACCAGAGTATGGTCTGTACCAACGTTACTAACTATCATGTTGGGAGCAGACCAGAAGAATGGAGGTAACAAATGAGCCAAAAACAATTAAAAACTGAACTGCCGGTTGAGCCGATTGAACAACTGATTGTAGAGCTGCAAGAAAGCCGTGACTTTTATGAAACGGCCGTTCAAAATGCTCAACAATCCAAACTGAAGAGTATGTTTGAGCAGCGAGTCCAACAGCGCAGCAGCTTTATTACTACACTGGAAACACAGTTAAAACAGCAGGGTCACTCAGAAGCGGCCGATGAAGAGAGGCCGCAGGTGTCCCTGGAAGAGAGCATCCAACGGGGTTTGATGACCGTCAAAGCAGCTATGACGATTGAACGAGATGAAACGGATGAAACATTGCTGCAAGAATGTCAAGAAGCTGAAAAACAGCTTCTTGATGCCTACAAAGAAATTTTAGCGGAACATGATTGGCCTACCAGAATAGAGGCGGTATTGCGCCGTCAATACGAGCAGGTACAGGCGGCCCACGCCTATATTGGCAGCAGCTATGCCCGGCCCGATTGGGCGATTGTACTGGGACTATTTAGAGAAACGGCCGTTAAGGAGCAAGCCCTCGCCGCACTTAAGGAAGCCGGTTTTACCGATAAAGAAATTGGTGTGGTTAATAAGGGTGATGAGAAAACCATTATGACTGAATCCCTGCGAAAAGATGTACAGGATACCACTCGGGAGACGGCCGGTGCCGGTGCTTTAGGCGGTGGTGCAGTGGGCAGCATTATCGGTTTAACAGCCGGGGTCAGCGTGGCCCTGGTAACCGGTCCCTTGCTGCCTATCTTAGGCATTACCGCCATTGGTGCCGGTATCGGAGCAACCTACGGCGGTATTTTTGGCTCTCTGATTGGCATGGGTATTGGCGAAGAAGATGTGCAGCGCTATCTGGAAGGGATAAGGCGGGGCGAAACGATGGTAGCCGTCAAAGCATCCCCCGACCGGGCTGCTGAAGCGGCCGGTATTCTGCGCCAGCATAATGGTCGTAGTGTCATGACCCGTCATGACAGCTTTGGCGAAGAGATTTTTGACGACTAGGACGTAAAATACGATTACGAAGACACCTCACTTTCATGTTAGAGACGTGCCCGTCTATGGCGATGCTATCTTGTCGCCTATGGCCGGCTATTCTGATGTACCCTACCGGGCACTGTGCCGCGCCTATGGGTCGGCCATGCACTATACTGAATTTGTGCCTGTGGAGGCCCTGATAGGACGCAGTATCCACGAACGTTTTCGGCGTCGCCTGGACCAGCAGCCGGATGAGCAGCCTATGGTCTTCCAGATTTTTGGCAATGATGCCCAAATGCTGCTGAAAGCGGCACTGCGCATTGAGGCATGGGGACCAGACATTATTGACATCAATATGGGCTGCTCTACGCGCCGGGTTAGCGGACGGGGAGCGGGTGTGGGCATGATGCCCCAACCTGATCTTGTGGCCGAAACATTCAGCCTGCTGTCGCGCCATCTGCGTGTGCCTGTCACCGGCAAAATTCGGCTGGGCTGGGATGCATCGCAGCAAAACTATGTTGACATTGCCCACATCCTGGAAGATAATGGCGCAGCCTTGATTGCCATGCACGCCCGGACTAAAGCGCAAAAGTATGGCGGCCAGGCGGATTGGGATGCTATTGCCGATTTGCGCTCGCGGGTAAGGGTGCCGGTCATTGGCAATGGGGATGTGCAAACAGCGGCTGATATAGAGCGGATGAAAGCCCATACCGGCTGTGATGCCGTCATGATTGGTCGGGCCGCAATCGGCAATCCCTGGATTTTTGCCCGCCGTAACCGTGAGGAAATCAGTTTAGAGGATGTGCTGGCCGCCGTGGCTCTTCATGCGCGTGAGATGGTGGCTTATTATGGCGCACCCCAGGGCCTGATTCAGTTTCGTAAGCATCTAAAGCGATATGTGGCCGACTTGCCGCAGGTTGACCCTTTCTTGCCTGCCCTGCTGACTACAGAAGAGTTGACAGAGTTTGAGGCGCTGCTGGGGCAAATCGGTAAGCAGTAATCGGTAAGCGGTGAACGGTACTCGGTAATCTTGCGGAGCGACCGCTTTGAGTACGGATAACCGATAACGAATAACGGATAACCAATCACGAATCACGGACAGCGGCTCACCGCTTGCCAAACTTGTCGGCCCAGGTGCGAAAGTGGTTGTGGTCCTGTTCGCTCAGAAAGGGATTGTCCAATGCGGCCAGACAGATACGCCGGGCATCCTCATAATTTTTCTGGCGGTGGTAGATGACGCGCAGATGCTCATAAGGGAAACGACTGGAAACCTGATCGGTCACGGCCGTTTCATAAAAGCCAATTGCGCCCGCCACATCACCGGCCATTTCTCTGCTCTTGCCTTCACTCAGATTGTAGAGCAGCGCCTGGTGCAGGTCGCTGTAGAGCAGGTCGTAGGCACGCAGTTTGGCTTTGGCCAAGGCCGTATCTCCTTCTGCTTCTAATAATTGTGCTTCATCCTATATGGTTGCCAGCAATGCCTGCCGTGGCTGCCCTGCTTTTTCGGCAGCGGCTAATCTCTGCCGCAGTTCGGCTTCCGTTTGGCGAAATACCTTTTCCGTATCCATGTCAGATTTACGTTTAAATGGCCACCAATTAGGCATAATTTTTATCGTCCCCTTACTTGCACTATGTTTGCACTAAGGTAGTGTTACTTGGTTAACTGGTATACTTTGTTGGTTTTGTCTATACTACTTTTTTAACGTAAATGGGAGATAGGCGCAAAGAATAGCAGTCGTATGGGCCGTGCTGCGCAAAGAAGCGATGAATCATGGATGATGTGAACGCTACCTTGCTAGAGGATATGTTAACTCACTTTAAGGAGGCAGAACTGCGCCAGTTTTGTCATAAATTGGGTGATATTACCTATGAGGATCTGGCGGGGAAGGAGCCGCGCAGCAAAATAGCCCATTTGATTGCCTACATGGAGCGGCGTGGCCGGCAGCGCCGTCTGGTTCAGCATCTGACCGGCTTACAGCCTCATTTAACGCCCAAATACCGCTCCATTTTGCATGAAACCGATCGCCTGCAAGCGCAGGCGGCCGCTATTGACGATGCCTTGAGCTGGCTGGACGCATTAGCAGCCGGTGAGGGGTCCCCCCTGGAAGAAGCCCCAACAATGACCTGGCCTACAAAAGAATTGCATGTGCCTCAGCCTAAACCGGATTCAAAATTAAGCTGGATTGATGGTCTGGCGCAAGGGAGTGGTTCGCCGGTAGAGGAAGGGCCAACGATGACCTGGTCCCAGGAGGGCCAAAAGCCGGATGAGTCAGGACCATACCAGGTGGGGGGGCGTATTACCAATCATGACTACTTTTTTGGTCGTGAAACGGAGCGACAGTGGCTGCGCTCACGTCTGCTGGATATGGGCAGCAGCGTCATCGTTGGGCTACCCTACAGCGGCAAGTCGTCTCTGCTTTATGCCCTGGCTTACCATGAACGGCTGCCATCAGAGCCCCGCTATTTGCTGGCCCATTTAGACCTGGCAAACGGCCGTTTTGCCCACAAACCGCAAACCACCTTGCTCAATGCCGCCAGGCAGCAGTGGGTGGCCCGGCTGGGTCGGTCGGTACCAGAAATAGACCCTATTAAAAATCCATCAGACTTTGGCCGCTGGGTCCATGCCTTTCGCCAAAAGGGTTATCGTCCTGTGTTGTGCCTGGATGGCTTTACCGATGCGGCCCGGCTGGATGGCCCTCTGGATGAACCGCTGCTGACACTGTGGCGTGAATTGGGCAATGAGGGGCAGATGGCTTTTGTATTGACGGCCGACCGGCCCTTAAGCGCCTTGCTGCCGCGTGAATGGTTCCAGTCCGATTTTGACACGATTTTTTACCAGTTGGAGCTGGGGTTGCTGTCGGAGTCGGCGGCCCGGCTGTTGCTGACAGAACCGGCCCGGCGTCACGGCGTGACGCTGCCCCCGCCGCTGGTGGAACGCTGGCTCGATTATTGTGGCGCTTATCCTATTTTTTTGCAGATGGCTGGCAGCTTGTTATGGGCTGCTTTGACCGATAACGGCCGTTTGACTGCGGCGGACGAAGCGGCCCTGCAATATAAATTTCGCCAGTGGGCCACGCCCCATTGGCAGCGTATATGGCAGAGTTTATCGGCCGAAGCCCGGCAAAGCTTTCCGCGCCAATCTTCGACACCCACCACCCCGGCCGACCGCATTATTTACCGCTTTTTGGCCGGGCGCGGGCTGCTGCTGGTGGATGGGGCACAGTATCGGCCGTTTAGCAGCGCCTTTACCCAATGGTTGTTTCAGACGGAACCCTTCCCGGTCCAGCCGTCTGTGCCCACCCCCAACCGCCCCACTAGCGAGGGTGAAAAGCCAAACACAGGCTGGCTGCGCCGGTTGTGGGGTGGCGAAGAGTAGACCGTCGTCTATGGTCCATGGTCCGCGGTCATTTACACAGGAGACATCATGGGCGCAGCACACCACGATGAATGAAAATTCATGGTCTATGGTCCGTCGTCCATGGTCTATTTTCATAGGAGAGTTTTGCATGGAAAGAGTTTTTATGCTGCTGGGTTCAGCCTTGATGTTTGTGGGTGTGGCGCTGGGTGCATTTGGTGCCCATGGGTTGAGTGCTTATCTGGCTCGACATGACCTGGCCAATACGTTTGAAACGGCCGTTCGCTATCATATGATTCATGCGCTGGCCATTTTTGTGGCCGCCTGGGCTGTTGGTAAGTGGGCCGGTGCCTTGCCTACCTGGGCCGGCTACCTTTTTGTGGCCGGCATTATTCTATTTTCCGGCAGCCTTTACCTGTTGGTGGCTACCCGTGCCCGCTGGTTAGGGGCCATTACGCCTATCGGCGGCGTGGCTTTTCTGGCCGGCTGGCTCTGTTTATTCCTGGCCGCCTGGCGTGGCGGACCGTAAACAGTGAACAGTGAACAGTAAACAGTAAACAGTAAACAGTGAACAGTGAACAGTGAACAGTAAACAGTGAACAGTGGACAGTAAACAGTAAACAGTAAACAGTGAAGGAGTTTTTTATGCCCAATCCCTATGATGTGCCGGAAGTGACGGTGCAGGCTGTGGCCCAAAAGCGGGCCAATGAGGAGTCGTTTATTTTGTTGGACGTGCGTGAACCGGTGGAACTGGGGTATGCCAATTTGGGTCTGGGGGTAACGGCCGTTCCCCTCAGTGATATAGCCGAGCGCCGCCTGGACGCGCTGCCAGACACCGTCACCGCCGATAAAACGGCCGAAATCTGTGTTCTATGCCACCACGGTAACCGCAGCGCTCAGGTCACGGCCTGGCTGCGGCAGCAGGGCTGGACCAACGTGTACAACATAGCCGGCGGTATTGATGCCTATGCGGATATAGATCCGGCTGTTGGCAAGTATTAGAGTCTATGATAGTGCGTAGGCGTTTTTGCTGCACCCTACGGCATTACTCAGTAAAAATTGCCCTATTCGCGTTAATTTTTCCACCACAGAGAACACGGAGGGCACAGAGCAAAAGAGAAAAAACTCTGTGTTCTCTGTGCCCTCTGTGGTGAGAGTTATGCCACGTTAGGCACTAAGCACAAGCTACTTGGCAAATCCGACTGCGCGCGTTTCCCGAATCACCGTTACCTGAATCTGACCCGGATACTGCATGTTGTCTTCAATCGTTTTGGAGATGTCTTTTGACAGGCGCATGGCTCCCAGGTCGTCAATGGCGTCCGGTTTGACCAGGATGCGAATTTCGCGACCGGCCTGCAGGGCATACGCGCTCTGCACCCCTTTGAATGAGGTGGCAATCTCTTCTAACGTACGCACTCGCTTGATGTAATTTTCCAGGCTTTCGCGCCGGGCACCGGGACGGGCGCCGGAGATGGCGTCAGCCGCTTCCACCAGAATCGCCTCTACACTTTCTTGTTCTACTTCGTGATGGTGGGAGGCGATGGCGTTGATCACAACGGCAGGCACTTTGAATCGTTTGGCAAATTCGGCTCCGATGATGGCGTGGGTTCCTTCCTGATCGTGGTCCATGGCTTTGCCCAGGTCGTGGAGCAAACCGCCCATTTTTGACATTTCGATGTTGGCCCCTAACTCGGCAGCTAACATCCCGGCAATCTTAGAGGCTTCCACGGCATGGTGGAGCTGGTTCTGGCCATAAGAGGTGCGGTATTTTAGACGGCCTAAGGTTTTTAATATTTCGGGATGCAGGCCGTGGACGTTGGCTTCGTAGGCAGCTTGTTCGCCCGCCTCTTTGATAATCTGTTCGATCTCATCTTCGGCATCTTTGATCAGCTTTTCGATACGGGCGGGATGAATACGGCCGTCTGTAATGAGTTTGGACAGAGCCTGCCGTGCCACTTCGCGCCTTACCGGGTCAAAGCTGGAAATAGTGACCGCTTCGGGTGTGTCGTCTACCACCACGTCAACGCCGGCAGCTTGTTCAAAGGCACGAATATTACGGCCGTTGCGCCCAATAATACGTCCCTTCATATCATCGCTGGGCAGGGGAACCACCGACACCGTTGTTTCTGATACATGATCACTGGCCACCCGTTGAATGGCCAGGGCAATTAACTCCCGTGCCTTTTGATTGGCCGTTTCTTTGGCCCGGTCTTCAATTTCGCGCATGGTGCGGGCCATATCCTGCCGTGCTTCTTTTTCCACATCTTGCAGCAGATGCTGGCGGGCCTCATCGGTAGTCATCATGGCCACCTCTTCCAGTTTGGCCCGATGTTCATCTGCCAACTCCTCAAATTCGTTTTGGCGACGGTCTAATTTGCTCTGGCGCCGGTTTAGATTTTGCTCCCGCGCCTCCAATTTTTTAGCCTGGCGGTCCAGCTTATCACTACGCTGATCGACGCGCTCTTCAGCTCGGGCCAGGTCTTGATAGCGCCGTTCGACAATCTTCTCTGTTTCCTGCCGCAGGTCTTGCACTTCTTGTCGGGCACTGCTGACAATATTGTTGGCGTCTGCCTCGGCCTCTTTTTTGCGCTGGGCAGCTTCTTCATTGGCCTGACGATAAATCTCTTCTGTTTGTGGCTTGAGGCGGTTCCAGACGATATAGGCGGCGATACCACCGCCCAGAACCAGACCGACCACAATTCCTATAATTAGTTCCATGATGAGTCTCCTAAAGAATTACGAATTTAAGAAAGACGAAGGACGATTTTTCATTACTCGTGGTACGCCTGGGGCGTGTCGCCTTCTCTTGTTTGTTGGCTGCCTGCTGCTTGTTACTTGTCACCTGTATACTCATCTGCTACGGACTGCCAAAGTTTGTGCAGCACCGGCTTTATAATCGCATAGCTGAAGCCGCGCCGCCGTAGATATTCCCCGGCTTTTTTCTCAAACGCTTCCTGAGGCAGATCGCGCCAGCGCCATAGTTTAGACTCGATAGCTCGGCAAGCGGCATCGGTTTCGTCTATGGGAGCGACGGCCGTTTCAATAATGTGCCGATCGATTCCCTTACGGCGTAGTTCGTTGCGCAGGGCCAGGTGGCTGCGCGGCTTAAACGTGTCCCGCTGCTCGACCCAATAGTCGGCGAACACCTTGTCGTCTAATAAATCGACTTCTTGTAACTGTTGAATCACGCGCTCAACTACCAGCTCGTCATACCCTTTTTGGGTCAACTTTTGCTTAACTTCCTGAATGCTGCGCGGCCGGTAGCTAAGCAGCCGCAACGCCTGATTTTTGGCCTGGACGTAGGTATCGGCCGTTTTCAGGTCGGCGATTTCACCATCGCTTAACTGCCGGCCAATTTTGAGGCCGGCTGCCGCTTCCAGGGCCAGGCTAAATGTATAACGGCCGTCTATAAAGACGTTAACCCGTTCCTTATTTCGCTTCTGCGCGGTTATATCAGTAACAATGTTCATTATGTGCAAATAAAAAAGCCGTGGCTGTTTTAACCACGGCTTTGGATCAAGGTTGGACTATTAATAGGCGCTGCTTCTTAAGCCAGGGGTATTATACAGGAAGCCCCATCATTTAAGAAGCGTATCTAACGGTCTGTACCGGTTGACAAGATAGGCTTTGGTTAAAAAGCTTGCAGTTACGCAGCCAGCCGTTCTTGTGTTGGGATAGGGGCAGCAATCAGTCTATATCTACAGGTTATATCCGTTGACAGTACCAACATAAATACTGCACCTCAGTTATGCGATCAAGACGGCCGTACCGCCATAAATGCACACAGTTTCAGACTAAATAATCTATCAGAATTATTTTTTAGGTGAAGTACACTGAATTGTGATCAGGGTCGTTCACAGATTGATGCTAGATTCGCGCTTTTATTTTTTGTGCCGGCCGTTAGGGCCAGCCTGTCCAATTCATTGTCCAAAAACTCGTGATTGTGGCAAAACTATTCTGCTATTGCCTCAGCATCGGACAGATCAGGAAGACCTGCCTTTTGCCGAATCTCATTTTCTAATGTTAGTAATAAATCAGGATTTTCAGCTAAAAAGACCTTGGCGTTTTCACGCCCCTGGCCTAACAAAATATCCTCATTGTAGCGATAATAAGCACCCCGCTTGTCAATGACGCCAAAGTCGACGCCTAAATCCAAAATCTCCCCTGTTTTTGAGATGCCCTCATTGTACATAATATCAAATTCACATTCTGTAAAAGGAGGAGCCACTTTGTTCTTTTTAACCTTGACCCGGGTGCGATTGCCGGTCGTATTGCCGCTATCTTTAATGGCCTGAATACGACGAATGTCCAGCCGGACTGAAGCATAAAATTTAAGGGCATTGCCGCCGGTTGTTGTTTCCGGGCTGCCAAACATCACGCCAATTTTCATGCGGAGCTGGTTGGTAAAGATGACAATGGTATTGGTTTGTTTAATAACGCCGGACAATTTTCGCAGAGCCTGCGACATCAGGCGGGCTTGCAGCCCCATATGGCTGTCGCCCATTTCTCCTTCAATCTCGGCTCGTGGAACCAGGGCTGCTACCGAATCGATAACAACGATGTCCATTGTGCCTGAGCGAATAAGGGCGTCGGCAATTTCCAATGCCTGTTCACCTGTGTCGGGCTGTGAGATGTAGAGGTTGCTTATATCAACACCACACTGGGCGGCGTAACGTGGGTCGAGGGCATGTTCCATATCGATGAAGGCACAGATACCGCCTCGTTTTTGGGCTTCGGCAATGACGTGCTGACAAAGGGTAGTCTTACCTGAAGATTCAGGCCCGTAGATTTCAATGACGCGGCCGCGGGGGAAACCACCCACACCCAGAGCAATATCAAGGGATAATGACCCGGTAGGAATGGCTTCTACGTTGAGGTGACGAGCATCACCCAGGCGCATGATAATCCCCTCACCAAAGCGCTTGTTGAGTGAGGCTACTGTATTTTCCAGGCTTTTGCTTTTACCTTGTTGACTCATTATTAACTCAAAAGTAGAAAATTTTTGATTATGTAGTGTACAATAGCGATAGGGAATAAGCAACCAAATGATATAGGCGGCAGCGCCGCTTTTTGTGGGAGACAAAATGGTTCGTGTAGCTACTGAAGCAGACAAAGTAGATATTGTAGAGCTGCTGCGCCATGCACCTTATCGCCATATTCATTCTGATTGGCGGCTGCCGGTTGATTGGCTGGGAGAAAAGAGCTTTGTGGTAATCCCGAAGACACCGCTGCCGCACACGTTGGAATCGGTTACGGCAAAATTGTTTTCGCAGCGGTCACTGTTGTTGGGCTGCCTGGCGGCCACGGCCGATGATTCCCCTGCTGCCTGGGTGAGGGCAGTGGCCCTGGATTATATTGAGCAGCCAGAGGTGGCTTTGGGCAAGATGTTGGCGGAGGTCGAGGCGTATCTGGGGCAAACGGCCGTTACCGAACTGGCCTGGCTGATAGTTGATGGCTGGCCTATGGCCTGGCTGCCTAATTTTGGTTTTCAGCAGGTGAATGAGATTGAAACCTATATGAAGGATGACCTGACCCTGCCTCCTATTCGGTCTGTGCCTGATTTGATCATTCGACCGGCTGACATGGATGATATGCCTGGCCTGGCCCGGCTGGAAAAGGCCGCTTTTGGTCCTCTCTGGCGCCATAGTTTAAGCTCACTGCGCCTGGCTTATAGTCAGACCATTAGCTTTACCGTCGCTATCTGGCGCAACCAACTGGTGGGCTTTCAGTTTAGTACAACAGCCCGGCGGCGCGGTGCCCACCTTTCACGCATGACAGTTGATCCCGATATGCAAGGATTGGGGATCGGCAGCGCCTTGCTGGCTCATGCCATTGGGGAATACAAACAGCAAGGAGTGCAGTATGTATCCCTTAATACCCAGATCGATAATTTCCCCTCGCTCAAGCTGTACCGTAAATTTAACTTTGAACCAACCAATGATCGGCTGCCTGTTATGGTAAAATCAATCTCATCGTAGGCCTTCAACATGGGTGCACCATACCACACCCTGTCCTGGTAATATAGGATGGTGAAGAAAGAGCCATGACTTACCAGCTTTATGGTTAAATAA
>JAWOIM010000457.1:0-3125 GCA_046484685.1 Chloroflexota bacterium
TAGGATATAGTACATATTGGCTGGTCACAAAGAGCAGTGGTTGGGCCACGGCCGCCACGCTAAAAATCATCATATAGCGGGAGAAGGTATAGCCGTTTTGGATGAGCGGAATTTGCAGCAGCAGCAGCACCAGCGCCAAGAATTGGGCCACGTAACCCGACATGGCCAGCACGGCATAGAGCCGCGCCACCTTGCTTTGTTCTTTGGCCCCCAAAATGGCCCGGCCATATTTAATCAAACATTGCAACGACCCCTTAGCCCAGCGTGCCTGCTGGGTTTTGTAGGCGGTAATCGTTGAGGGCAGTTCGGCCGGCGTGACCACATCATTCAAAAAGCGAAACTGCCAGCCGCGTAAAATAGCCCGTGTACTCAAGCATAAATCTTCACAAACCGTATCATCTTGCCAGCCGCCCGCATCTTCCAGACAGGTACGTCGCCATAGGCCCCCGGCCCCGTTAAACTTGGGAAAGAGATGCCCCCGATGGCGCACGGTTTGTTCCATGGCAAAATGTTTGTCCAGGGCAATGGCTTGCGCGGCCGTTAACCAGGATTGGTCATGGTTGTAGTGGCCCCAGCGTGTTTGTACCATCCCTAACTGCCCGTCACTCAAAAAGTGGGGAACGGTGCGCTGTAAAAAGGAAGCATCAGGGCAGAAATCAGCATCAAAGAGGGCCAAAAATTCTCCTGTGGCGTAGGGCATGGCTGCCGCCAGGGCACCCGCCTTGTAGCCCTGCCGGTTGCTGCGGTGGCGCAGCTCAATATCAAAGCCTTGCTGTTGGTAGGCAGCTACCAGTTCGGCCGCTCGCCCCGTCGTGTCGTCGGTAGAGTCATCGATGACCTGAATTTGCAGCCGGTCGCGGGGATAATCGAGGTCCGTGGCCGCTTGCAGCAGCCGGTCGATGACGTAGCGCTCGTTGAAGATGGGTAGTTGAATGGTGACGGGGGGGAGATCGGCCGTTTCTACCGCCGGTAAAGGGTAGGTCACATGTCGATAGCGCCCATAGAGAACCAGGGTTAGCAACCCCAATAGGCCATACACCGATAGAAGTATCAATGTTAGCCAGTAAATTGCGATGAGGAGGTCTGTCATAGGGGGGAATCGTATTGCGTAGTGCGTAGGGCGTAAGCAGGCTTCCCTACGCACTACGTACTACGCACTATCAGATGCTTTACGCACAATTTGTTTCAGTCGTTTATTGAAAGTGCCGCGAGGCAGCAGGACACGCCGCTGGCAGCCCTGGCAGACCAGGCCCACGTCCACGCCGACGCGGACGATGGTCCATTCAAAGCTGCCGCAGGGATGTTTTTTACGCAGGCGCACCACATCGCCCAGGTGAATTTCGATGTATCCGGTCATAGCGGGCTGGATTATAACATAATTGGCAGGATTAGGGTGTGGGGTACGTATTGACCGCCGTTGCAGCTAATGTTATAGTGATCCTATGAATGGCGAGTGTAGATTCACAACTGCACTAAAACTGGAGGCTCCTATGCAGCGAGTTGACTGGCAAGAATACATTACAATTGATCTCGAATTGCATCACGGTGATGCCTGTATCAAGGGGACACGTATCCCGGTGGCTACTATCGTTGGCAGTCTGGCTGATGGCCTGAGCAGCGAGGAAATTATTGCTGCCTACCCTCAGCTAAAGCCAGTTCAAATTCAGGCCGCACTGGCTTATGCAGCCGATATGTTGCAACATGATTTGCTCTTGCCCTTGGTGGCCTAGCCTACTATGCACGTGAAAGTAGATGAAGACCTGCCCCATATTGCAGCTACCTGGCTGCGCGAACAAGGTTATGAAGCCAGCACTATTTCTGAGCAAGAAATGGGCGGTTGGAAAGATTGGGAATTATGGCCAATTGTACAGTCTGCTCAACAATTCTTTCTGACGGGTGATAAAGGTTTTGGCGATATTCGCAATTACCCGCCGGGAACACATAGTGGCGTACTTGTATTACGGCCAGATAGTGATGGCATTCAGCCTATTCTTGACCTGTTGAAAATGGTCTTGCGTCAAGTTGATTTGAGACAATTGGTAGGTTGTACGGCCGTAGCTACACTCCGTGGTTTACGCATTCGCCGCCCTAACAAAACATAGCGTGGTAAGAAGTCACCACTACTTTTGCAGTTGTTTGTATTCTCATTAGACCCTTTGACAGAGAGAAAGGGGGATGTTACTATTCAGTTAGGCAGTTGACTGAACAGTGAACACAGTCTTACTAATCAAATATTCAACCGGGTGCTTGGTTCCAACCAGGCTGAGATGTGCGTGACGTCGCACAAACCGTTACACCTGATCCAGGTAATGCTGGCGTAGGAAACTGCTTTGTTACGCCAGCCTCCTGAAAGATCAGGGGGCTTTTTTTGTTGTCGGACGATGGACGGCGGACGATGGATGATGGACGATGGTCTGTGGTCTATGGTCTGTGGTCATTTTGAAGGAGAGAATAAGATGAGAACCTATTTGTTGCTTTTGTTAACTTTACTGTTGGTGGCCTGTGGGAGTACGGTGGAAGAAACGGCCGTTACCCCCCCACCCATCACCGAACCCACCGAACCAGACGTGACCGAACCGGATACGACCGAGCCGGTCACCATTCGCCTTATGACCCACGACAGCTTTGACATCAGCGCCGGCGTCATGGAGCAGTTCACGGCCGAAACCGGCATCACCGTCGAAATCTTTCGCGCCGGGGATGGCGGGGCGGTGCTGAATCAGGCCATCCTGGCCCGCGACAACCCGCTGGCTGACGTCCTCTTTGGCGTGGACAACACCTTCCTCAGCCGGGCGCTGGACAACGACATCTTTATCCCCTACCAGTCGCCCCAACTGGTTTTCATCGACGAACGGCTGCAATTAGACTCCGAATTCCGCGCTCTGCCCGTCGATTATGGCGACGTCTGCCTCAACTACGACAAAGCCTGGTTTGAGGCCAGCGAGTTAGAACCGCCGCAAACATTGGCAGATTTGATTGATCCCGCCTACGCTGACCTGACCGTAGCCCAAAATCCGGCCACCTCGACGCCTGGTTTGGCCTTCCTGCTGGCTACCATTGATTACTTTGGTGAGGATGGCTATCTCGACTTCTGGCAAGACATGGTAGATAATGGCGTCCTAATT
>JAWOIM010000637.1:0-3832 GCA_046484685.1 Chloroflexota bacterium
GCTCACGCAGCCCCAAATTGAGCGCAGCCGGAAACTGGCCCAGGTCATAGAGCAAATGGTGAACGGCCAGCAGCCCCGGTATGGCCAGCAGCAACCCCCACCATAATAAATCCTTGTATACGTTTCTCATGGGCCTATGAATGTCCTTTACAAATTGTAACGCACCAACCAACTACGGCCGTTCCGCGCCGTCTCGCCCTTGGGCTTTGGCCCTAATTGGGGCGAGACAGGCGGGGTGGAAATCATTGGTGATAGCCAGGATCATGGCCCGCCTGTTCCGCCCTTACCATAATTGGAATTGCTGCACGTCAGCGCTTACTTTGCCCAACAAGCCATTTCTGGTTAAAATTAGGTAGCTGATGGTTTTGCCCTCGTAGCTCAATTGGATAGAGCAACGCACTCCTAACGCGTAGGTTGCTGGTTCGAATCCGGCCGGGGGTATTTTTTAGAAGCGTGAATCTATTTTCCCTTTGAAAATGACCATAGACCACGGACAATAGACGACGGATTTTCGTTACAGTATTATCAAAAATTGAACCTCACCTAACGTGGTAGGTAGTGTCAGATAGCCTCTCCATCGCTTAAACTACAACAAACTAACCGGATCAATATCCACAATCCAGGGAGCGGGGATGGGGAAGTCGGTTAGCAGGCGGATGGGGTCAGGGGAGCGAATAACAAGCTGCCAGCGGTAACGGCCGTCTATTCGTCCAAAGAAAGGGGGCACAGGCCCTAAAATCTCGGTAGCCGCCAGCCCCAACTCCCGAATGTGACGGCGCAAGCCCTGCGCCAATTCCTCTGCCTGCCGCTTGCCCCGGTCGTTAACGGGATCCACAATCACCAGCCTGGCCAGTCGCCGGAAGGGGGGCAGCATATGTTGGGTGCGAAAACGAATCTCATCCACATAAAAGCCGGCAAAATCATGTTCGGCCGCCGCCTGAATGGCGTAATGCTCCGGCTTGTAGGTCTGGATAATGACGCGGCCGCCCAACAGACCCCGACCGGCCCGCCCCGCTACCTGGGCCAACACCTGAAAGGCCCGCTCCCCGGTGCGGTAATCAGGCAGCCCCAGCGACACATCGGCCGAAATGACCCCTACCAGCGTCACCAGGGGCAGATCCAGCCCTTTGGCAATCATCTGTGTGCCCACCAGGATGTCGGCTTCCTGGTTGATAAAGCCGGCCAGCAGCGTCTCATGACTGTCTTTACCCGCCGTCGTATCCCGGTCCCAGCGGGTGATACGGGCCTCCGGCCAGCGCTGCTGCACCCGCTGCGCCACCTCCTCTGTGCCCAGGCCAAAGTAGCGGATGCGCTTAGAGCCACACTGGGGGCAGTCGCCGTGGGGCGGCTCCTGCCGGCCGCAATAGTGGCAAATCAGGGCCATGTGGGGGCGGTGGTAGGTCAGGGGCATTTCGCAGCGGGGGCAGGCCAATACATGGCCACAGTCGCGGCAAATGATAAAGGTGGCCGTACCGCGCCGGTTGAGGAAGAGAATTGCCTGCTCCCCCCGCTCCAGCGTCTCGTTGATGGCTTTTTCCAGGGCGCGGCTGAAGATGGAGCGGTTTCCCGCCCGCAGCTCCTGACGCAAATCGACCACCTGAATGGGGGGCAAAGGGATGGTCATGGCGTCATCGGGATCGTCGCCGCTCTGCTGACCGGGCAGCCGCTCGCTGGGAATCCGCAGCCGTTCGGCCTGGCTGTAAAGACGTTGGCGGTGGCCCATAATGCGGCGCGGCAGCTCTAATAACTGATAGCGGCCGGCACGGGCGCGATGATAGGTCACCACGTCGGGCGTGGCACTGCCTAAAATAACAACCGCTTGCAAAATACGCCCCATCTCAATAGCGGCATCGCGGGCGTGATAATAAGGAGGCGGCACGGGGGGCGTCTGTTTGTAGCTGGGATCATGCTCCTCATCGAGAACAATCACGCCCAGGTTGGGCAGCGGCGCAAAGAGGGCGCTGCGCGGCCCGACCACAATGTCGAACAGGCCGGCTCGTGCCCGTCGCCAGGTGTCATACCGCTCGCCCTCACTGAGGCGGCTGTGCAGTACGGCCACCCGGCCGGGAAAACGGGCGGCAAAACGGCGTACCGTCTGCGGCGTCAGGGCGATTTCAGGCACGAGGACAATGGCCGTTTGGCCGCGCACCAACGCCAGTTCGATGGCCCGCATATAGATTTCGGTCTTGCCGCTGCCGGTGACGCCATGCAAAACAAAGGGGGGAATTTCGACCGTTTCCTCTTCATCTTCGGCCAGCAACATAGCTACTTTGATGCGCCCCCAAACCCGCGCCTGGTCCTGGGTTAACTGGGGGGCAGTAGCGGGCACAAAATCCCGGTCGGCCAGCGAATCGCGCCACACTTCTTCGGCCCCCAAGCGAATCAGGTCCAAGTCGGCCAGCTTGCGTAAGTGGGTGATGGCTGAGTCGGTCGCGGCATAAATATCGCCAACAGGCACGGGCTGGGCCTGCTGGGCCAGGTAGTTGAGGATGCGCCAGTAAGTGGTGGCCCCTTTTCGTTCCAGGATGTGGGGCAGGGCAGCGTCGGGCGGGATGGTGAGGGAGAGGGTGGCGGGGGTAGATTGAAGGTGGATGAGACCGGCTTCTTCTAAGTTGTCAGTTGACAGTTGATAGTTGATAGTTGATAGGTGCGCGGCGGTGGTGGGGAGTTGGGTTAGAAGCTCTTTGTATTCGGTGGGGGCGGCGTCGGCGGAGGTAGTGGGGAGGATGAGAGTTTGGGCGGGGGTATGGGTAATCAGGGTGGCCTCGATGAGGGCCTGGATATGCTTGTTTTGGGCGCCGGTAGCTTCAATTACGGCCGTTTCTGCCGGCAGGGGATCATCACTATCGGCCAAATAGGCCAGCACTTCCGCTTCCAGGCTGCGGCGTCCCAGTTGGGCCACCTGCCGCCGCACGCGCGACCAGCTTGCGCTCAATTCGGCTACACGAATGCGCTTAGGGCGCACGCGGGGCGGGTCCAGCACCGAGGCTTTACGCAAAATGTTGCGCCTGGCCAGTTGGTTAACGGCCGTTTGCCAATCCTTTTTAGCAATGCGCTGCTTTTTGGGCAAATCCTGGTTGATGAGTCGGGTTAACTGGCTGCCGCGCACATCCCCCTCTTCGCGGAGCAAGTCGATAATACGCTGCTGCAGGTCGGTTAAACGGCCGTCGCCCTCCCAATAGGGGTTAATGTCTACACGAATATCCGACCAACGGGTCAGGCCGGGCGGCAGCATCAGGCGCAGGCAGCCGTTGAGCGGCGCCAGGTAGTGGGCGCTCAGCCACTGGGCCAGTTCAATCTGCCACCACTGCACCACCGGCTGCTCGTCGATCAGGCCGATGACCGGCTTGACCTCCGGCACGGGCGTTTCGTCGTCAAAACCGATGATGATGCCCTGCGCCAGCCGCGAGCCAAATTCCACCTCCACCAGATGGCCCACCCGCAGTCGCGACTGCAAATCAGGGGGGACAAAATAGTGGAACGTGCTTTCCAGCGCTGCTTCGATATTAACAACCAGTTCGGCAAACATGGGGGGATTGTAACATGAGTGGGGCTGGTAAGCAGTATTTCGTAGTGCGTATTGCGTATTGCGTAGTACGTAGTGCGTATGTGTAACCTGTGCGTTACTCTTGTATGCTACAATTGGCTGACAGGAGATGAATAAGAATCCATAGTCTATCGTCTATGGTCCATCGTCCATTTTCAAAGGAGCATTTTATGTCAATTCCTACCTTGTCCGGTATATTTTCCCATCAAATTGAAACAAACCGTTTACAAATACACCTGCTTTCGTGCGGACCGGAGGATGGCATTCCGGTCATTTTTGTGCATG
>JAWOIM010000642.1:0-11196 GCA_046484685.1 Chloroflexota bacterium
GCCTGCTGCGTATGCGCCAGGCCGCCTTTGCCATGATTGAAATGGCTCGACAGCGCAATTTGCCCGTTATCGTAGCCGGTTCCGATGCCAGCGACCATGCCCCAGCTTACTTAGAAGCTGGGGCCGACTATGTGTTGTTGGGGGAAGAGGAGGCCACATTGGCCGAACTGCTGGACCGGCTAACGGATCGCAGTCAGACGCCGCTGGCACAGATTTTAGGGTTAGCCTATATGGATGGCAGCCAACCACGACTCAACCCCCGTCGCCCTATCTTGAATAACATCGACGAACTGCCCTTTCCCGCCTGGGATCTGGTGAACGTGGAAAACTACCGCCAGCTTTGGCAAGAGCGACACGGTTATTACTCTATGAATATGGTCACCACGCGTGGCTGTCCGTATCATTGTAACTGGTGTGCCAAGCCAATTTGGGGCCAGCGTTACCAGGCACGCGGTCCGCAAAATGTGGCTGCGGAAATGAAGTGGCTCAAAGACAATTACCGGCCCGATCACATCTGGTTTGCCGACGATATTATGGGCTTGAAACCGGGCTGGTGGCAAGAATTTGCGGAGGCCGTTGAAGCAGATGCCGCTCACATTCCTTTCAAATGTCTCAGCCGTGCCGACCTGATTGTACGCCAGGATGACAATGTGCATGCCTTACGTCGGGCCGGCTGCCAGATTGTCTGGCTGGGTGCTGAATCCGGCTCCCAAAAAATCCTGGACGCTATGGAGAAAGGGACGACGATTGATCAGATTTACCAGGCGAGCCAACGACTGCGTGAAGCCGGTGTCCAGGTAGGGTTTTTTCTTCAATTTGGCTATCCGGGAGAGACCTGGGCGGATATTCAACAAACGCTGCAAATGGTACGCGACTGCCGCCCCGATGATATTGGCATGTCGGTGTCTTATCCACTGCCGGGTACACAATTTTACGAAAACGTCAAACTGCAGTTGGGGGAAAAACAGAATTGGCAAGATTCGGCCGATTTGGCCATGATGTATCGTGGTCCTTTTACGACAGCTTTCTACCGCCAACTGCACAAAGTATTGCACAAGGAATTTCGCAGCCGCCGTACCTGGTGGACCTGGCAGCGGTTGTGGCGGACACCGCAGCAGCTTAACCGCTCCCATTGGCGCGAACTGGCAGCCTCTTTGTTTCGTGTAGCCACTTTGCCTGTTGCCTATCATCGCCTCAAAAAACTGGCCCAAATACCCCATGACGGTCTGATTGCTGCCCCCCATATGCCCCAGGCAGAAGCAGCCCGACCTTCACCCCAGTAGGCGTGGGGAGCGGTGATCAGATGATTTTTCATTTTTCACCTGTTGACCTAATCGCGGATCATCGTTACCAGCACTGTGTCGCGGATGAGTTGGGTCTGCACGCCCTCGGGGATAACCAGACGTGGTGTGCGCACAACGGTTTGGCCAGAAATAGGCGCTACTTCGCTGATGTCCAGGATAATTCGTACCAGGTTGGGATTCTGCTCAATTTCATTGAGAGCAGGAAGAGGGCCGCTGATAAGTAATTCCAACTGCTGCGGATCAATCGTGACGGTTACACCTTCTCGAATACCTAGTACTTCAATAGGCCGCTCTAACAGCAAATCACCGGTACGGGCTGAAACTTGGGCATTAACGGTAACGCTGTAAATGGGGATGCCGTTATTGTCAACGGCCGTTATTCCGGTCGGCAAGTTTAACGGGACTTGAATACTCAAAGGGCCGGCCGCTTCGCGCAAATCGACCGGCAGCGTATCGACAAAGCCATTTAGCCCACTAAGCAAAGTTGGCTCCCCTTGCAGCGTTACGCTGGCCGGCGTGACGCTCAGGCTGCTTAACCAATACCCCTCAGGTGGACTGCCCTCGGTGACGGCCCGAATACCTACATCCAGCGCATCACGCCGACGGCTGATAGGCAGCGTAACCTGTGCTTGAGCCGGTTCCAACACCACACCGGCCACTTCGTTCCCGGCTGCATCTAAAGCCCGCAGGGGGCGTGCCTCCCGAATAGTGGTGGTCGCATTGCTTACTGAGAGAGCCGCCTGAATCTGATAAATCTGGTCCAGCAGTGGTTGCGGGCCGGTGACGGTTGCAGATAATGGAGAAGCTGTGAGCGGGCCGGAAAGCTCGTAGGCGGCTGATAGATTTTGGGGATCATTGAGCTGCATACTGATAGGCAGCGTGCGACTAATGACAGCGGCCAACTCTAACGGCAGTAGGCCCGGCTCCGTATACAATACCTGCACAATCTCGTCCCCGCCGTGAACAGTAATAGGAATCTGGTGTTGACCAGGGCCGTAACTGTCCAGGGTAACTGTGGCCAGAAAACTGTCAGGCCGCAGGTTATTCATGTTAGCGCTGGTGGTGCGAACTACGGCTGAAATAGACGAGGGAGGATTTGCTACCAGGGCCATGTTGTCAGGAACTTGTGCTACCTGCAGTGGAATATTAATGAAGGTTTCACGAACGGTAGGATTGGTTTGTGTGATAACAAAGGACCAAATAGTGAGGGTAATAACGGCCGTTATGATTACCAGTCCTACATTCTGCCAAAACTGCTCTCGGCTGGGCCAATTGAATTGTTTGTGCAGGAGCCCCCAGCCTTCTTGAAGCAGTTGCGGCAGCGACATGGCGGCCGCAGCACTCGTCCCCCCCGTCAGATAATCATAGAGAACCTGGCGCAGGGTGTGGCCGTCGAGCCGGCTGTGCAGTTCCCCGCGCAGGGCGATTGAAATATCACCCGTCTCTTCACTAACGATGATAACCAGGGCGTCGCTGACCTCGCTTAGCCCGATGGCTGCCCGATGGCGTGTCCCCAGACGTCGATAAGAACGGATCTGGCGACCTGTCAGCGGCAGCACACAGCCGGCAGCTACAATGCGGTTGCCACTGATAACGGCCGCCCCATCATGGAGTGGGGTTTTGTCAAAGAAGATAGTTTGCAGAAGTTCGGCCGTTACCAGACTGTCTATACTAATGCCTGTATCCACATAGGGCTGCAGAGAATCAACCCCTTCCACAACAATCAAGGCTCCTGTGCGTGTAGCAGCAAACGTTTCAACGGTACGTACGAGGTGGGGCAGGATGGTTTCGGCCGTTGTCTGGCGAACGGCCAGTGACAGTCCCGTTTGCCGTCCAATTCGTTCTAAGGCTCGCCGTATTTCTGGCTGCAAGACCATCGGCGTGGCAATCAGCAGTACCAGCAGCGTACCCCGCACCAGCCAGTCGAACGTGGGTAACGGAAATAGGATGGTGACAATCAGCAGCAGCAAAATAAGAATCAGAGCGCCGCGCAGCAGGGAGGCAGCCTGGCTGCGCCGCAGCAGCCGCAGCAGCACAAAGCAAACAATGGCTACCAGGAACAAATCTAGCCAGCCCAATCCATCTAAGATGGAAAGGCGAAAAAGAATATCAAATAACAAATCTAATAATTGCATAGTCTACTGATTTTAACACTTTTTTGGCGGATATATAGGTGATTGGGCAACAATTGCCCTACTGTAAGCCAATTTATGTTATAATCATACGCTGCATTACAAATCAGGAACAGCAAGGATTAAGGAGATTATGTCTGAAAAAAATAAAAAGGTTCGCGTAGCCATTATCGGAATCGGTAACTGCGCTTCATCACTAGTACAAGGGGTGCAATTTTACAAAGATGCTGACGATAACGCGAAGATTCCCGGACTGATGCATGCGACAGTAGGTGGCTATCATGTGCGTGACATTGAATTTTCGGCCGCTTTCGATGTGGTTAAGGGTAAAGTAGGGAAGGATTTGAGTGAAGCAATTTGGGCTGAACCCAACAATACCATCAAATTTGCCGATGTACCCTACCTCAACGTGCCTGTTCATCGGGGCATGACCCACGATGGTCTGGGTAAATATGTCAAAACCAAAGTGGAGAAGGCAGAAGGCCCAACCGACAACATCCTTAAGATTCTCAAAGAAACGAGAACCGACGTGGTGGTTAACTTTATGCCCGTTGGCTCAGAAATGGCGACCAAATGGTACGTTGAACAGATACTAGAGGCGGGCTGCGCCTTTGTCAACGGTATTCCTGTTTTTATCGCCAGTTCGGAATATTGGTCCCAGCGTTTTGCCGAACGAAATCTACCCATTGTCGGGGATGATATTAAGAGCCAGGTGGGGGCCACCATTGTCCACCGGGTGCTGACCAACCTGTTTAAGGACCGGGGCGTTCATCTGGACCGCACCTACCAACTTAACTTTGGCGGCAACATGGACTTTTTTAATATGTTGGAGCGGGAACGTCTGGAATCAAAGAAAATTTCCAAGACCAATGCCGTTACCAGTCAGTTGCCCTATGATTTGGGGGAGGAGAATGTCCACGTGGGGCCGAGCGACTATGTACCCTGGCTGACAGACCGCAAATGGTGCCACATCCGCATGGAGGGACGAGCATTTGGTAATGTGCCGCTCAACCTGGAGCTAAAGTTGGAAGTGTGGGATTCGCCCAACTCGGCCGGAGTGATGATTGACGCCGTGCGCTGCGCCAAGATTGGATTGGACCGGAGCATTGGGGGGCCGTTGATTGCTCCCTCTTCTTATTTTATGAAAACACCACCGCAGCAGTTCACTGATGGTCAGGCCCGTGACAGCCTAGAAGCGTTCATTGCCGGTCGGGAGTAAAGGATAAAAGACGAAGGACGAGGGGAGTCGTTGGATTTCCGTCCTCCGTCCTTCGTCTTCCGTCATAAATTAATCGAGGCTAACGTCTAGCCTAACCGTTTGTAGGGGGTCTGTCGGCAGGTAGAATTCGTCGCTGATAGTTACAGGACGGCCGTTAACTTCAGCCGATAACACTACCCAACGGAACGGCCCTTGACCCATATTTTCGGGAGCAACCCACCAGACAACTTCGCCTTTGTGATCAAAGTTCCCCTGCCAGCCAGAAACAGTATACCATTCACCTTTGCCATCATACCACTGGATGGTTACCCAATAATCTGGTGAGGGAGCGGCCATACTCAAGCTGATAAAGCCACCCTGGGGATGGATTACAACCGGTTGGGCCGGTGGCACAGGCTGTTCCGGTTCGGGTGTGGGGTCACCGGTCGGGCGTGGGGGCAAATCGGGCGTCGTGTTGGCATTCGCGCCGGCATAAGCAAAACCGAGAAAAAGAAAACCGAATACAATGGCTATGGTCAAATAAGTGATGGATTTAGACTGCACTTTCATTTTTACCTCATGTAAGAAATGTAAGAATGCTCTTGGAGAATTCTACAAAAGAGTGGTACAAGGCACCGGCCGGACAGGTTTGGTTATTGCTGCTCTTGTGGCCAGTGCCTTGCACCTGAGTGGGTACACGTTAAGGTACGAAAACGGGGCCAATAATATTGTTGTAAGGCAGGCCCAATATTTCGGGAATTTCCAGAATGGCCCCATAATCGGAGCCAACGCGGGCTGAGTCAACCTGGGCGTATACGGCCGTTCCTGCAGCCAACTGTTCTGGGAAATGACTGAATTCAGGCATTAGATACAGATTGGGTGCGCCCGGTTCGTTAGAATAAACCAGGGTCAGTGTTTCGCCCGGAGCCAGGAAAGCGGTGACGCCCCAGGCCAGGCCATAAGTTGAACGGCCGTCATTCCAGACGTCGTTAGCCCCGGTCGGTGGCGGATCCGGGTTCACATAGAAGTCGACCCAAAAAGCCGCATTGGTAGCCGCTGTTCCCTGATTTTCGATAACCAGTTCCACCCCATTAGCCCCGGCCGTTAACGACGTAATGACCAGATCCGGGGCACTCACATAATTATTGAGAACCAGCGGCAGATATACCATGTGCTGGCTCAGCATGACCGACACGGCCGCGCTGTCGCTGATAGGTGTGCCGGCCGGTGGTATGCCGGTAGCTACAACCTCATTGACCAGCGGGCCAGGCAAATCAGACGCCAGCACGGTATAAAGCTGGGTGCCGGTAACAGTTTCACCGGGGGCCAGGCTGCTGCTGCTTAGGCTAATCGGTCCCAGGCGGTTGTCTACGGCCGTTACATCGTTTAAGCCCACATCTCCCAGATTCGTTACCAGATAGCTGTAAGTAATCGTGTCCCCCGGTTTGGCTGAGGGAATGTCGGCCGTTATAGAAACCGCAATGCTGGCGTCACCGAACAAATCAACCGACGCCACAGCCATGTTGGCCATTAGACCTGCTTCGGACGTGCCGCTCACCACCACCGTGTTGACCAGCGGACCGGGCAAGTCGGCTTCGACAATGGTATAGGCCAGGGTAGCCGTCATCATCTGGCCGGGGTCTAAACTGGTGGCCGGCAGGGGCACCACACCCAACGGATCATCGTAAGCCTGCAAATCAGTTATGACCAGGCTGCTCTCGTTAGTCACAGTGTAGGTGTAGACAACCTCTTCACCGACAGCCGCGCTGCTAACGCTGGCTTCTTTTTCAATCTGTAACCCTGGCACGTAAACCAGGACGCTGGTTGTGGCCGTCAGGCTGTTGGCGCTGTTGGTTGCCGTCACGGTGGCCGTATAAATTCCGGTAGCGGCATAGATATGGCTGACCATCGGTCCGGTATCGCCATTGCCGTCGCCAAACTCCCAGGTGTAATTGACATTACTGCCGGTAGTCAGAGTAGCGGTAAAGAAGGTTGTTTCGCCTATTTGTGTGGGACTGCTGTTATCTGCACTCAGATTGGCAATAGGCGCGTCAACAACGTCAACCACCACCTGATCAGTGTCAGAGGCATTGTAGGGGTCGGTGACGGTCAGGGTAAAGGTGAGGACAGCCGGCGTGGGTGGTGCCGTAAAGGTGGGCATCTCAGCGCCACTATCACTCAACGTTACCGCCGGGCCGCCAATTTGCTGCCAGTCGTAGGTCAAGGGCTGCCCCTCAGGATCAGAAGAGCCACTGCCGTCCAACTGGGCTACTTCTTCCACGAACACGGTTTGATCTGCTCCGGCGTCGGCTACCGGAGGCATGTTGAGAACAACGGTTACAGTTGTTGTCGCCGTAATGGCGTTTACGCTGTTAGTGGCGGTAACAACGGCCGTGTAGACCCCATCTGCCCCATACGTGTGGCTGGGGAATTGGCCACTGTCGCTGCTGCCATCACCAAAATCCCAACTGTAGAGCACGTTGGTGCCGGCCGTTACCGTGGCCATGAAGTTAGTAGGATCGGTGAGAATGGTGGGGCTGTCATTATCGGCCGTTAATCCTTCAATGGTGTGGTCAATGACCGTAATGACTACTTCATCCGGCGTGCTGCCCAGGCCGTAGCTGTCAGTGACAGTCAGGGTAAAAGTGATGACCGTCGGCAGTTCGGGTGCAGTGAAAGTGGGCATGACGGCCGTGTCATCGCTTAGGCTAACGGCCGTACCACCCACCTGCTGCCATTGGTAAATAATATCGTGCCCATCCGGGTCAAACGAGCCACTGCCGTCCAACTGAACCGGCTCTTCGACGAAAACGCTCTGATCCAGTCCGGCATTGGCTACCGGGGGATCGTTGGTTACAGTGACAGTGGTGGTGGCCGTCAGGCTGTTGGCTCCGTTGGTGGCGGTGACGGTGGCCGTAAATATTCCGGCCGAGCCATAGGTGTAGTTGGTTATATCGCCATTGCCACTGCCCATGCCGTCACCAAAGTCCCAGGTGTAGCTAATGCTGCTGCCGGCCGTCACGGTGGCCGTGAAATGGGTCATCTGGCCCAAGACGGTCGGGCTGTCATTGAAAGCCTCCAGGCCGACTATGGGTACGTCGGTGACGGTGACCGGCGTGGTGGCCGTCCAGCTACCGGCCGCGTTGGTAGCAGTGACAACGGCCGTATACGTTCCCACCTCACCATAAATATGGCTATCTAATGGGCCGCTGCCGTTATTACCATCGCCAAAGTTCCAGGCATAGCTGACACCGGTGCCGCCGGTAATAGTAGCCGTAAAGAAGGTTGTATTACCAATGACGGTGGGGCTGCTGTTGGCGGCCGTTAAGCCAGTTACCTCTTCATCAATGACCGTTATCACGACCTCATCCGGCAGGCTACCCAGGCCGAAGCTGTCCGTCACCGCCAGGGTAAAGGTCAGCACGGTGGGTGTTGCGGGTGCCGTAAAAGTGGGCGAAATGGCCCCACTATCGCTGAGCGTTACCCCCGGACCACCTGTTTGGGCCCAGCCGTAGGTCAAGGGTTCGTGTCCGTCGGGATCAAATGAACCGCTGCCATCTAACTGGGCCAGGTCGTTGATCGTCACCGTTTGATCCGGCCCGGCGTCGGCAATGGGCATTTCGTTGGTGATGGTCACGGCCGTTGTTGCCGTCAAAATCCCACCGGCATTGGTCGCTGTGACAATTGCCGTATAAAAGCCGGTCGCGCCATAGGTATAACTCACCATATCGCCACTAGCTATGCCGCTGCCGTCACCAAAATTCCAGGTGAAGGTAACGTCACTGCCACCGGTAACGGAAGCCGTAAAGTTGGTCGTCTGGCCCAGAGTGGTGGGGCTGTCATTAACGGCCGTTAACCCCGTAATCGGCTCACCCACGTTAACGTCTACCTGGCTGCTGTTGTTGGCCTGGTTGGTGTCCAGGGTGTCGGCGTCGACAACGGCCGTATTGGTAATGACACCCTCGGTCGATGGTGCCGTCACCACAATTTCAATAGCGTTGGCCGGTCCGGGCGCCAGTTCAGGCAGCGTACAAACAACCGTACCGCCGCTTTCACTACAGGTCCAGCCATCACCCGCCGCCGAAACAAAACCGACGCCGACCGGCAGGGTATCGGTTACGACCACGTTGGTTGCCGTTAGCACGCCCACATTTTCTACTGCCAGCGTATAGGTCAGCGTCTCACCCACCAGAACGGTGGCTGCGCTGGCGCTTTTGTCAATGGCCAGGTCTGCCTCGACCATTTCATAGGCACCCAGATCACAGGCGGCCCCCTGCGGCCGAGGAATACCTCGCTGGTCGGTTGCCGGGCAGGTTACGCCGTCGGCCGCATTGTGGGCCGGACTGCCGGGCAGCAGGGCGTAGGTTAACATGCCCGGCCCCCCATTATTGGCCAGCGGCCCCAGCAGGGGATCGTCGCTGCTGGGCGTACCATTAATGTCGCCCGCACTGCTGATGACGATGTTAGGGGCGATTGCTGTCACGGTAGCTGTGCCCAGGTTGCTGCCGGCGCTGGTTTCTTCTGGCTGGACGTTGGCCAGATCAACGCCACCGCTGCTGTGGGCCAGGATGCTGTTGTGGAGTGTGACTTCGGCCATTACGGTTGTGGCGCTGTCATAAGCCAGGTTGTAAATAGCCGCGCCAACCGCTTCACCGCCGCTACCCGTGCTGCCAATGCCCACCTGATTCTCGGCCAGGGTGCTGTAATTGACCGTCACGGCCCCATTCAGATTAAAGATGGCCCCACCATAACCGGAGCCGGCCCCCGCACCTGGACCGCCCAGAGCGCGATTGTTAGAAAAAGTGCTGTTAATGACGGTCAGGTTGCCGTGATGGTTAAAAACGGCCCCACCCATACCGGCCCCACCGCCGCCGGCCGTGTCACTACCGGCACCGCCGCCAAAACCGGCCGTGCCGGGCGTAGTTGACCCGCGACCGCCGCCGCCACCAAAGCCACCGTTACCGGCCCAGGCTCCGCTGCCGCCGCCGCCGCCAAAACCGCCACCGCCGCCGGCACCTTCCAGGCTGCCGCCACCGCCGCCGCCAACAGCGCCGCCGCCGGCCCCGTTGCCGCCGCCGGTGGCCCCGCCAAAGCCAAAGTCACCGCCCGCGCCGCTGTCGCTGACACCCAGACCGCCGCTGCCGCTGCCAAAGCCACCGGCATTGCCACCATTACCGCCGCGTCCGCTCATACCGTTGGTATCACCCCCACCGGCACCACCGGCAGAGCCATTATCACCATCATCGTTTTGGCCAAAGCCGCCGCCGCCGCCGCCAAAATCTGCGCCGCCCGCGCCGCCGCTGCTCCCTGGCGGAGATACCGCGTCACCAAAGCCGCCGCCAAATATGCTTAACCCGTTGCTGCCCAAACCACCACCGCCGGTAGCGCTGAAGGTACGACCCGCACCGCCCTGGGCTTCATTATGGGCCAGGGTGACGCCGTCCAGGGTCAAATTTCCCTGGTTAAAAATGGCCCCACCCAGGCCGGCCCCACCACCGCCGCCGGCCCCACCCAGCGCTTTACCTTCCTGTAGAGTCAGATTACGCAGGGTCAGGGTGCCGGCAGCCAAATGAGTGGGCGTACCGGCTACGTAGAAGAAGCGCAGCCGGGGCACGCTGTTATCACGTACAAAGAGAGAGCCGTTGCCCTCAATGGTAACGTCGCCTGTGGTGATAAGCGGTAGGGCATTAGGACCATACCAGTAATTATCTTCTTGTACAAAGGTGTAGACACAGCCTTCTTGCAAGATGATGAGACCCGGTTCGCTGTCGCCGTTGGCGTCATTGATAGCCTCAATCAAGGCCGGAACGTCACCAACACCGCCGGGGCAACTGTTGGTCAAGTCGTAATCGATGGCCAACGCCACCTGCGTTGGCTGTAGGCTGAATAAGATGGCACTGAATAGTATCGCAGCCAGGGCTGTGGGTAAAAACAATCTAAGGCGAGACATGAATTTGATGCTCCTTAATGTGTAACATAGGGTAGCAACCTGTGTTACACTATTTCTTCATAATTGAGGGTACTAGTACTTTGAGGGTTCGTAGTAACGGCTTTAGCCGTCTGACCGCTGAAGCGGTTACTACGAACCACCCCGCAAATTGAGAAAGTTGCGGTACTAGTACCCCTTATTGCAGGAGTATAGAGAATATGAATAGGGTAGGTCAAGCGTTTTGGATCAAAATATGACCAATTCACTACTTCGTGAAAGAAGCGTGAAGGAGGGGAAGAAAACCCCGATCAGTGTCGGCCGTGTCTTGTGGGCGGTGGGGTTGGGGACCGGCCTGTCGCTTTTGGGCGATTCGGCCATGTACACGGTGCTGCCCACCCATACAGTCGATGCGGGCATTTTGCTGGCCAGCGTGGGCGTGATGCTCTCGGCCAACCGCTTTATCCGGCTGCTGCTGAATGGGCCGGTGGGTTGGTTGTGCGATCGCTGGCCGCGTCGCCGCGTGTTTCTGCCGGCGCTTTTTCTTGGCGTATTATCTACCGGGCTGTATGCGGCTACCAGTGGGTATTGGCCCCTGCTGCTGGCCCGGCTGTTGTGGGGGGCCTCCTGGTCGGG
>JAWOIM010000095.1:0-7229 GCA_046484685.1 Chloroflexota bacterium
CCCGCCAGGCGTTCGGCAATCGCCAGATGAATGGCCCGGGCGATGTCCTCTGCTGCAAAACCACGGTTACGCAGCGAGACGACTTCAGATTCCGCAAAGACCGCGCACACGCTGTTGCAAAGTGTGGGGTATAAGGAAGTATAGGACACAGTGCGTAGCGCGTAAGATTAGACCACTACAGCGTTACTCCGCAAAATACATTCGCTGCGCTACTTCGGCTACACTCAGCACAAGTCAGCACAAGTCAATACAAGCTTGCGCCTTGTGAGTGTAGGTTAATTTTTTCACCACAGAGAACACGGAGGGCACAAAGCAAAAGAGAAAAAACTCTGTGTTCTCTGTGCCCTCTGTGGTAAAAGTTTTTGGTTGTGGATGCGCCACTTTATAAACTACACTTTATTAAGCGACTTATGACTATTGAACCCTGGGAACTGGATAATCCAACGGCTACTTCGGCTAGCTCAGTGCAGGCCGTTTCCGGCCAAGATCCGTTTGCCGAGCAGCGGTTGGTAAGCTATACGCTGCCTGCCCCCCAGGCAACGGCCGCTAATTTTTTGCGGCAGGCCCGGGGACAGGCCCGGATTTATTGGCAAGATGGCCGTTCTGACGTCACCTTTGCCGGTTTTGGCCTGGCTGCCAATTTGTTTGCCTGGGGGGAGCGTCGCTTTGCCCAGATTGAACAGCAGGCCCGCGCCCTCTTTCATGAGGCGCTGCTGCTAAATGAGGGCCCTAAGCTGGCCGCGCCGCGCCTCTTTGGCGGGTTTGCCTTCAACGACGACTTTATGCCCGACAACACCTGGTCGGTCCACCATCCGGCCCATTTTATCCTGCCCCATTACCAGTTAGTGCGCATTGGCCGGGAAAGCTGGCTGACGATTAACGCGCTGCTGCCCCTGGATGAATCGCCCGCTCTGCTGCGGGATGATCTGCACCAGGCCCTTCTGGCCCGCTATGAATTATTATGCCAGACAGAGGGGGAAGCGGCCCCTGCGACAGACTCCGGGCAAGTTGCTTCCTCGGCCCCACCACCCGCTGCCCCCACGATCACCTACCCCATGTCCTACGAGGCCTGGGCCGCGGGCATTAATGAGGCCCGCCACCGCATCGCCACTACGCCGCTGGAAAAGGTAGTCCTGGCCCGTATCTGTGAACTTCGATTTGAACAGCCGGTTGACGTGGAAGGAGCCTTGGCTTATCTCAAGCAGCATTACGGCGGCTGTTACCGCTTCCTGTTTGAACCACGCCCCCACCATGCCTTTTATGGGGCCACGCCAGAGTTATTGGCGCAGGTAAACGGCCGTACCTTCCACAGCATGGGTCTGGCCGGTTCCATCCGTCGCAGTTCCGATCCACTGCAAGATGAGCTGCTGGGTCAGCAGTTACTCAACAGCGCCAAAGACCGCCATGAGCATGAAGTGGTGGTCATGGCCCTGCTCAACCGGCTGGCCCCCATTACCAGCAAGTTGGAAATTGCGCCTCAGCCCGGCGTCTACAAATTGAGCAATATCCAGCATTTGCATACCCCCGTTCGCGCCGAGCTGCAAACCGCCCAGGGTATTCTCTCTCTGGTTGAACTGCTGCACCCCACGCCGGCTATGGGCGGTGCGCCCCGCGACCTGGCCCTCGACTTCATCAGCCAGGCGGAGCCGGCACCGCGCGGTTGGTACGCCGCCCCTATCGGCTGGATCGACCACAATCTGGACGGCACCTTTGCCGTGGCCATCCGCTCGGCCGTTAGCCAGTACGAACGGGCCTGGCTCTACGCCGGGGCCGGTATCGTGGCCGACTCTGACCCTGACCTGGAATGGCAGGAGACGGCGCTGAAGTTTCGGCCGATGATGGAATGTTTGGGGATTTACAAATAGCTGGCAGCCTGTCGGAAAAGTCTCCGTAGCCGCGGTTTCTTACCGCGTTCCCCGGAAACGAGGTAGGGATACCTCGGCTACAAAACAGGATTCTCCGACAAGCTGCTAGGAAAGATTTTCATAGAAGTGGGGATTGTTTTCTCTATCAAACGCCTGCACCGCTTGCCAGGTAGCCGCGTCCACTTTACGCACGCCAAAATTAACGGCCGCTAATCTGTCCACCAGACAAACGGCCGCGCTGCAAATGTGGCGCAACTGCCGCCCGCGGGCGTCAAAAACCTCGCTGCGGTTGAGGTCAAGGTTGCCAAAGAGGCGCTCAATGCGTGTCAGCCAACGATTTTTCGGTTTGTCTTCGGCCAGATGATCCAGGTACATATCTTCAAAACGACTGTAGCCAAACACCTCAAACCGGCGCTCATTGTGGCGTGCCGGAACCAGCATCATGTCGCCAACGGCCGCCTGCCAATCCCGGTACAGCCAGGACTCCACGCGGGTAAGAGCCTGGATGGAGGACTGCTGCTTACGGATCACGATGTCGGGGTCGAAAGTTTCGATGTGGGCAACGGCCGCGATCCGCCCGGCTATCTGCTGCAAGAGCTGTTTTTGCTGCTCATCGTGCAATTCATGGGCAAAGCTGACGTTTTGCTCATGCAGCGCATTCCAAACCATCCGGTCGATGTCGGCCGCCAGTTCGCTAAACTCTGCGCCGGTCAACGCCGCTCCGTCTATTTTCCACAGACGGAGCAAAAGCGCAGCCGCGATTGGGCCAGCAGGGGATTTTTGACCAGCGCTTCTTCAAATTCTCTGATGGCCTGGCTGACGCGGTTGTACGCTTTCTGGTTACTGATTTCAATCCCGGCCAGCTCCCGATTGACCACCCGCAGCCAGCCCAGGACGGCGCAGAGGCGATAAAGAGTGCTGCGAAATAGATACTCGTGGTATTCGTTTTGCCGCGACTGCTGCGTGAGGAAGCGGTCATTGCCCTGGAAGATGTTGTGCAGACGGTAAACCAGCGCGGTCAGGGAAAGGAGAAGGGGATCGGCGTACACTTTGGCCGCATCCATCACGGCCTGCTCCCGCTGGGAAGCGGCCCGCCGGTTGTCGAACCACTCTTTGCCAAAGAGGGCCAGCAGGGCAAGGATCGCTGTCGGCGGTTGGCCGTCGGCCGTCAAATTTGTAAGGGTTGGTTGAATCATACCTCCCATTCTTCGCCGATTTCATGGATAGGGACAATGTGGGGATATTACAGTTTCGCCATGACCCTGGCTTCGCGGCGGAAGTTCATGACCCAGGTTGCATCCTGCATGAGCAGCGGGTCTAAAATTTCAGGGCTATCGCCCGTTCCAGGTCTATATCCACAGCCCGGAACACAGCCCCAAAGCCGCCCCGCCCAAGCTCGGTTTCAACCCGATATTTGCCAAATTGATAGTTGGTGGATTTTGTCATTGTCGCCTTAAATCAAATCGTATTGGGTCATGCCGCCAGTTACTTTTTTTGCCCGAAGCAGGTTAAATCATTAGCCTGTTTCATGTTATGGATTAATATGCCAAATATGCCACAGTCGAGCCGTACCGTCGCCGCTGGCAGTCAGAACCATTCGCCCATCAGAGCTAAACACAGCTGAGGAGACACTGTCTCTATGTCCACGCAATATATCTATTTCGTTACCTGCTCTATCCCACAACCGTGCCGTGCCGTCATCTCCGGCAGTCAGAATTATTTGCCCATCGGGACTAAACGTGACTGAATTAACGCTTCTTCCATGCCCGCGCAAGACAGCTAACTCATTTCCCGACCTATTCCACAGCCGCGCTGTGCCATCCAAACTGGCGGTCACGATTGTTTGGCCATCAGGGCTGAAGACAGCCGACCGGACCACATCCGAATGTCCCCCTAAGACAGCTAATTGGTTCCCCGATCTATCCCATAGCCGGGCTGTCTCATCTCCGGCGGTGAGAATTGTTTGCCCGTCAGGGCTAAAGACTACTGAATTAACACTCGTATGCCCACGCAAGACAGCTAATTCAGTGCCTGCTCTATCCCACAACCGCAGCGTACCATTCCAACCGGCGGTTACAATCCTCTGTCCATCAGGGCTGAAGACAGCCAAATCGAGCGGCTCATCTCCGCGCAAGATGGCTTGCTCAATGCCCTCCCAATTCCATAGTCTGGCAGTGCCATCATAGCTGGCTGTAACAATCGTTTGTCCATCAGGGCTAAAAACCGCCGAAGCAACCGTATCCTCATGCCCTCTCAAACGGTAATGCTGTGAGTTTTTATAGAAAAATAATGCGCCACTTTCCGGCCATCTACTTACTTCGATTGAGCCATTGTCTAAAACAGTGAGAATCATCTGCCCATCAGGGCTAAATACAGCAGACCGTACCCAAGTGTCAACATGAACAATGCTTAAACTTTGGTCATCTCCCGTATTCAATAAAACCACTTCACTTAACATAACAGCTTCGCCCTCAATAGTCGTGATACTCTCCGAGAAAGCTAGGATGGTTTCCCCATCAGGACTAAATACAGCTTTATCCACCAAACCCTCCATTCTTATAGTTTTTATAGTTCTTGGCGCTGGTGTTTGAGTTGGCCCGGCTATTTGCGTGGCCGTTGGCGTCTGAGTCGGCGTTACTGTTGTTCCTGCTACCCCTACTGGAATTGGCGTCGCAGCCGCCTGACTATCAGACCGATTAGCCATTATCAACCCAATGCCAACAATGACGATAAGGCCAACAAGCGCCAACGCGCCAAATGCCGCTCCCCATCGCAGCCATCCTTTCGGCGTTGGTTCTGGCGCTGGTTTGGGCAATGCGGAGGCGGCTGTCTGTTGAACTGATTTCTCGCTTGCTATCTGCCTGTCGGGTGTCGTCGCCTGAACAGCGGCCGGGGCGGCTGCTTGTGGCGGCAGCGCGGGGGGCGCGGCCGCTCTGTCGGCTTGCTCCAATTTAGCCAGGAATTCGCCGACCTGTTTATCACCCGGCGCCACCTCCTGCCAGCGGAGGGCGGCCGCCTGCGCGCCTTTCACATTTCCGTCCGCCAGGGCCTCTTCAGCTTGCTGCCGCCACTGCGACGCCCAGACTGCCCGCTGCGCCTGCTCCTGCCCGACTATCGTTTTCTGTTTCAGGGCTTGCACGTCCCGGTAATCGGCGTTCTCGTCGCTTATGGAGAGAGCTAAAGCCAGCGCTGGCTCCCACTGCTGCGCGGCAATTGCCGCTTCTAGCTGCCGGTAAGGCTCGGCCAGCTTATCGGCGCTCAAACGGCGCAAGTCGCCGATCATTTCACCGGCGCTGGCGTAACGAGCGGCCGGTTCCTGATTCAGGGCTGTTTGCAAAATATCGTGCACGCCGGCCGGGACGCCCGGCGGCCAGCTTTCGGGCAGGGTTAGCGGCTTGAAATGGGCCAACATGATGGCCGGGGCGCTGTCCCCCTGGAACAAGGCCTGGCCGGTAGCCATTTCATACAGGATGCAGCCCAGAGCGTAAATATCGGCCTGTTTGTCCACCGTTTTGCCTTCCCATACTTCGGGGGCAATGTAAGCGGGCGTGCCAACAATGCCGCCGCTGATGCTGACGCTCATGCTGTTGTCGGTAATCAGCCGGGCAAAACCGAAGTCAGTCAGGACAGCCTTCCCGTCCGAACCTAGCAAAATGTTTGCCGGCTTCAAATCCCGGTGGGCCACCTGCCGTTCGTGGGCGAAATCCAGGGCGGCGGCGATTTCCTGGAGAATGCGCACCGTTTCTTCCCAGGGCAGCGCCCCTTTTTGTTTGATGTAAGCGGCCAGGTTGCCGCCGTCAATCAGCTTCATGGCGATATAGAGCCGCCCCGCTTCTTCGCCGATTTCATGGATAGGCACGATGTGGGGATGTTCCAGCCTGGCCATCACCCTGGCTTCGCGGCGGAAGTTCATAACCCAGGTTGCATCCTGCATGAGCAGTGGGTCCAGAATTTTCAGGGCTATGGCCCGTTCCAGGTCAATATCCACCGCCCGGAACACAGCCCCAAAGCCGCCCCGCCCAAGCTCGATTTCAACCCGATATTTGCCAAATTGATAGCTGGTAGATTCTGCCATTATTACCTCAATCAAATAGATATGGAGAGCAGTTGCAATTCATACAGAACTTACACAGACTGAGCTTGTCGAAGTCGGTTTCGACAGGCTCAACCTGCAATAAGTGCGTAACTCCTATCATAAACTTACTGTACCCGAAAGACCTGATTGAAGTTTGATAATGGCTATCGTAGAGGCAATCCTTGTGGCTGCTCTGGAGGGCTGGCACAATACCAGCCCCTACGACTATATCCGTGAATACTTCAAACAGATCTTTCTTATTGTCATTAAGGGGCAGAGACAAAAATCATGCCGTCGATGATAGGCGTAGCCATATGACGTGAAATAACCACAATGTCCAGTCGATTACTGCCTTCTGGTAACGCAGCCGTGGTATCAGGATCAAGAATAACTTCCCAGAGGCCATTTTCTACAGCATGTGCTACGCCTATTTCCGGCCGATTTCCCACAGCGTCAGAGAGAAGATATTGAACTTCAATAATGTCATCTGTTGGGTGATTGTTGTTGTTAAGGGTGATGTAAATATCGTAGATTGCTTCAGAGCCAATGGTGATCCGGACGGGGCCATCTATTTCCACCTCAACGATATCTGGGGTGGTGAAATCAATCCATTTGCCTGCTGAGTCGGGGTAATCGGCGTAACGTTGGAGGATGACGGTATCATCGAGCGCACGTTCAAAGTAGAAAGGACCTGTGCCCAGCCAGAAATGAGCACGATGACGATGCCACTCAGCCAGGTTACGGTAACGTTGGGTCACTTCGTCAATACCAACAAACTGGCCCATGGTCGTATCATAAGGCAAGTAGTTTACGGATGTAGCGATGTCTAACTGATTTTGTAAGATAGGGATGGTTGGACCACCAATAAAGTTAAGCTGTTCGACACCCAACGTCTCCGCCTTTGTAGAAGTAAAAGCAGACAATTCGGCAGCTTCAGCCATCAGGCCCAAAGCGAGATTGTGCCAGGCGCCCATGCCGCGATCATATTCAGGCCACCAGGTGGTAATGGTGGTCTCAGCATCCAATTGGTATCTGTCTGAGTAGGTTTCAATGATTAATGGGTCTTCTGACAAGATTCTGACTCCCTGGAAACCATCCATAAAAGAGTTATAGGCGGTGACCGTACTCGAATCATAGAACGGGCTGTTTTCCTGGGCGCGATCAAACTGGAGAATCATCCGCATAACAAAATCGCCAACGGAGATCGGGCTGCCGTCATGCCAGGTAACCGTGTCGTAAAGATCAGCCGGGTAATAGACCGTAGATTGGGTAAGAGCGGTTAAGCCATC
>JAWOIM010000101.1:0-6408 GCA_046484685.1 Chloroflexota bacterium
TTTGACCGGCTGGAAGTTGCCGAATTCAGCGCCAGGTCATTGATTGATACGGCCGTTCTTGGCCAGCTTGTACCCATCGGCGATGCCGAAATAAACGACTTAGAAATAGCCTTCGGGCTTGTATAAAAAGAGGTAACAGATGACTCAAAAACGATTCAAACACGTAGACTATAATTGGGACGACGCCGTCGCCGAACAGCTTGACCCCGTCGAACGGCTGCGCTACCGTTCCAATATCCTGGGCGACGACCAGCGCATCACCAACACCGGCGGCGGCAACACCTCGTCCAAAGTCAGAATGACCGATCCCATCACCGGTGAGGAGGTAGACGTCCTCTGGGTCAAAGGCTCCGGCGGCGACCTGCGCACATCCACCCGCGCCAACTTTGCCTCCCTCTACATGGACAAACTGCTAGGACTGCAAACGATCTACGACGCCGCTGAAGTGAAAGGGGTCAAAACCGAAATCGAAGACAAAATGGTGGCCATGTATCCCCACACTACCTTCAACCTCAACCCCCGCGCCAGCTCCATCGACACGCCGCTGCACGGCTTCATCCCCTACCGGCACGTAGACCATATGCACCCCATCTCGGTCATCGCCATTGCCGCCAGCAAAGACCAGGAGCAGCTCACGCAGGCGATATTTGGTGACGAAGTGGGCTGGGTGCCCTGGCAGCGACCCGGCTTTGACCTGGGGCTGGTGATGGGTGAGATGGCCCAAAACAATCCACAGCTCAAGGGGCTGGTGATGGGCCAGCATGGCCTGATTAACTGGGCCGACGACGACAAAGAATGTTATGAATTGACGCTGGCCCTTATCGAAAAAGCGGCCGAATACATCGCCGCTCGTGACAAAGGTCAGGCCACCTTCGGCGGCGCCAAATACCAATCGCTGCCCGAAACCGAGCGTGAGGCATTGCTTATCAAACTGCTGCCCACGCTGCGCGGCCTGGTGGCTTCACCAAAAGAGGGTGAAGGGCAGCAAGCCCGGTTCATCGGCACCGTACACGTCACCGAGAGCGTACTCGAATTCGTCAACAGTCATGACGCCACTCGCCTGGCGGAAATCGGCACCAGTTGCCCCGACCATTTCCTGCGTACCAAGATCAAGCCGCTTCTGGTGGATTGGAACCCGCAAGTAGAGTCCTATGAGATATTGCTGGAAAAATTGGAAAGCGGTCTGGACCAGTACCGCGACGATTACGCTGCCTACTACGAAGCGTGCCAACATCCCGATTCCCCCGCCATGCGTGATCCCAACCCGACGGTCATTCTCATCCCCGGCCTGGGACTCATCGCCTGGGGCAAGAACAAGAGCGAGAGCCGGGTCACGGCCGAATTCTACAGTCTGGCCATTGAGGTGATGCGGGCGGCCGAGGCCATCAGCGCGTATCAAGGGCTGCCACGCCAGGAGGCGTTTGATATCGAATACTGGCTGCTGGAAGAGGCCAAGCTGCAGCGGATGCCGCCGGAAAAAGAACTGGCCCGCAACGTGGTCATCGTCGTGGGTGCCGGCAGCGGTATCGGCAAAGCGACGGCCCACCGCCTGGCCCAGGAAGGGGCGCACGTGGTATGTGTCGATTTGAACGAGGCGGCTGCCCAGGAAACAGCAGCCGAACTCACCGACAAATACGGCCTGGGCATTGGCGTGGCCGGCACGGGCATTTCCGCCTGCGGCCCGGCCATTGGCCTGGGTGCCGACATCACCGACCGGGAATCGGTACGAGCCATGTTACAGCAGGTGATTTTGGCCTATGGTGGTATTGACAACATCATTGTCACCGCCGGTATTTTCGTGCCGCCGAGCAAAGACGGCCGTATCAGCGACCCCCAGTGGGATTTAACCTTTGCCGTCAACGTCAAAGGTGGCTACATCATCGCCGATGAGGCCCGCCGCATTTGGGAAGCGCAACGGTTATCGGGTACACTTGTTTTGACCACCAGCGTCAATGCGGCCGTGGCCAAAAAAGGTTCTGTCGCCTACGATACCAGCAAAGCGGCGGCCAACCACCTGGTGCGTGAGTTGGCCATCGAACTGGCCCCGCTGGTGCGGGTCAACGGCCTGGCCCCGGCCACCGTCGTCGAAGGCAGCAGCATGTTCCCCCGCGACCGGGTGATCAGCTCGCTGGTCAAATACAAGATCCCCTTCGACGAAAGCGAGGAGACCGAGACGCTGCGCGATAAGCTGGCCCATTTTTACGCTCAGCGCACGCTGACCAAATCGCCTATTACGCTGGCCGACCAGGCCGAGGCCGCCTATCTGCTCACCACCCGCAAGCTGAGCAAGACGACGGGCCAAATTCTCAGCGTTGATGGCGGGTTGCACGAAGCTTTTCTACGGTAATTGGTGTAACGTAGGGGCTGGCCTTGTGCCTGCCCTGTTGGGCGACCACAAGGGTCACCCCTACATTACCCGATTATTTTTTGATGATTCATTCGCCGAATTCCATTCGGTGGCTATTCGGTGGTGACGGTAAATTATGACTAAAACAGAAAGACCATCCCCCAAAAGCAAACGCGTCTCGCTGTTTGTGACCTGCCTGGTCGATATGCTCTATCCGGACACGGGTCTGTCGGTAGTGGCGGTGCTGGAACATCTGGGCGTGACGGTGGATTTTCCCGCCGCACAAACCTGCTGCGGTCAGCCCGCCTTCAACGCCGGCTACCGGCCCGGAGCGCGGCAGGTGGCCCGCCACTTCATCGAGACCTTCCGCCAGGCCGAGGTAATTGTCACCCCGTCCGGCTCCTGCGCAGCCATGGTGCGCCACGAGTACCCGCGCCTCTTTGCCGGCGACGCGGCGCTGCAGGCCGAAGCGGAGCGGTTGGCCGCCATCACCTGGGAATTCAGCGAGTTCATCGTGGACGGGCTGGGCGTCACCGATTTACAGGCGCGGCTGCCCCAACCGCAAACGGCCGTTTGCCACCATGCCTGCCACGGACTGCGCCTGCTCAATTTGAAAGGGGCCGCCGAAACACTCCTGGCCCACACAGACAATCTGTCGGTACAGCCGTGGGATAACGGCGAAATTTGCTGCGGCTTTGGCGGGCTGTTCAGCGTCAAAATGGCCGACGTCAGCGAGGCCATGTTGCACAAAAAGCTGGCCCATATCGCCGACAGCGGCGCCGGCTGCGTTGTTACCGGCGACGTGAGCTGCCTGATGCACATGAACGGCGGCCTGGAGAAACAGGGGAAACGGCCGTGCGTGCGCCACATTGCCGACCTGCTGGCCGACGGTATCCGGGGGCAGTCATGAAAGTCCAGTCCAACCAGTTCATCCCCGCCGCCCGCATTGCCATCCAGGATATTGATTTGCAAACGGCCGTTTCTCAGGGAACCAACGCCGCTTTTAACAAACGACAGGCCGCCATGTTTGCCTATGGCTACGAGCACGGTCAGACGCTGCGGCAGCAGGCGGCGGCCATTAAGCGACACGCCCTCAACCATCTGCCCGACCTGCTGGAACAGGCCGAAGCCAACATGCAGGCCAACGGCATCCGGGTGCTGTGGGCGGTGGACGCGGCCGAAGCCAACCGGCATGTCCTGGACATTGCCCGGCGGCACGCGGTTGGCGCCGTCGTCAAGGCCAAGAGCATGGTCACGGAGGAAATTGGCTTAAACCAGGCGTTAGAGGCGGCCGGTATCGACGTGCTGGAAACGGACCTGGGGGAATATATTGTGCAACTAGGCGGGGAAACACCCAGCCACATCGTCGGCCCCATCGTGCATAAAACAAAGGAGAGTATCCGCGATCTGCTCATCGAAAAAGCCAATATGCCGCCCACCGACGACGTCAATGAGATGACCGATTTTGCCCGCGAGACGCTGCGGCAGCGCTTCCTGACGGCCGACATGGGCGTCTCCGGCGGCAACTTCATTGTGGCCGAAACGGGGGCTATGGGCCTGGTCTCTAACGAGGGCAACATCCGGCTGGTGACCAGTTTGCCCCGCGTGCACGTGGCTCTAGTAGGTATTGAAAAGATCGTGCCCACCGTGGCCGATTACGCCCTCCTGACCCAGGTGCTGCCCCGCAGCGCCACCGGGCAGGCGCTGACCGTCTACACCCATATGGTCAACGGCCCGCGCCAGCCGGGCGAGGACGACGGGCCGGAACATGTGTACGTGATTCTGGTGGATAACGGCCGTTCCCAACTCTACAACACTGACTATTGTGAAGCGCTGGCCTGCATTCGCTGTGGGGCCTGTTTGAACGGCTGTCCGGTCTACCAGGTAGCGGGCGGCCACGCCTACGGCTGGGTCTATTCCGGCCCGATTGGGGCGGTGATCACGCCGCTGCTGACCGGGCTGGAAAATGCCACTCCCCTGCCCCACGCCAGCACGTTATGCGGCATGTGTAAAGAGGTGTGCCCGGTGGACATCGACATTCCCCGGATGCTGCTGGACCTGCGCCACGAGCTGGTGCAGCAAGGCCAAAGCGATACCGTCTGGAACGTGGGCATGCGTGCCTGGGCCTTTGGCAGCCGCTCGCCGGGCCGGTTTAGCCTGGGGGGCAAGCTGGCGGCGAAGTTGTCCCGCTGGCTGAAACCCAAGTCGCTGCCAGGACCGCTGCGCGGCTGGACGCAGGCGCGCAGCGCGCCCCGGTTCGCGCCGCAATCGTTTCACCAGTTGTGGCAGGAGCGAGAGAAAGGGGGGGACAATGAGCAGTCGTGAGCAGATTTTGGGCAGGCTGCGGCAAAGAAAAGAACGGCCGTTTCCCACCAGTGAGCCAGCGCCAACACACCGAGCGGTTGTGCCGCCGGGCGACCAATCGCCGGTGGCCTGGCGAGCACGATTTATAGACGAAGCGCAGAAGGCTGGCTGTATTGTCCACGAAGCCGACTCTCCGGAGGCAGCCATTGCCGTTATTTTAGAGATTGTGGGGGAGGATACGGCCGTTTCCGCCTGGGACCCCGCCCATATCCCCCTGCTTGGCCTGGGCAAGGCGCTTGACAAAGCCAACATCAAGCGCGTGGAGCAGGATGCCGGCGTGCGCGTGGGGCTGACGGGTGTGGATGCAGCCCTGGCGGCGACGGGGAGTGTGGTGGTGGTCAGTGGCAACGGCCGGGCGCGTACGGCCTCTCTGCTACCGCCCATCCACATCGCCGTAGTCACTGCCAGCCAGATTATGCCCGATCTAGAAAGCTGGTGGGCGGCACAAAAAGCGGCCGGATGGGAACAGATCCGCCGGCACAGTAATGTTGTAGTCATTACCGGCCCCAGCCGAACGGCCGATATTGCCATGCAGCTCGTCATGGGTATGCACGGCCCGCGGAACCTCCATCTAGTGCTGTTGGCTGACTCATGACTGAGTGAAGTGACAGCTGGGGCAGCTTATGAACACCAGCCACCGGAAAAGCCTGGAGGAAGACCGGGATCACCCTCCAGACTTCTGAATTATGGAGGATTACGGATAAAGATCAAACAGATCGTAATTCGGCCAATCCGCTTCGTCTATATCGTTAATGAGTGTGTCCAGGCGAACCTGGCCGGCGCTGTCGCTTCTAATGTAGAAGGCCCCGCGCTTGTCGTGATTAAACAAAACAACCCAATGAATGCCGTCACGCCGGTGCTTAAATTCGGTGATCGTTCCCCGCAGCAAGCCATTATGGGAGGCAACCACATTGGGCGCCAGTTCACTGGCCAGCACCTCTCCCCGGGGAGCGGCGAGAACGGTTATTAATTCACCGGGCATAAAGGGACCTCCCTCAACCGCCAGGAGACGCAGCCAGCTTGGTCCTCCCTGCTCATGAAAGACCTGGTCCACCACGCCGGAGGCTCTGCTTTGCTGCCCGATAACGGTCTCGCCCACAAAGATGTCGGCCAGGGGCGTGTAGGGCAGCCAGTAGGAAACATCTTCACTGTGGCCTACACTCCAGCCCAGGGCATAATTGGCTTCTCCAGAAGGGAATACCTTTTCGGCCGTGGCTGCCTGGCCGGGTGTGGTTGTGGTCCGGATTAGCACCCAGTAGCGGGGCTGGGTATCATTGGTGCCGGAGAGAACGATGGGTGTCCAATCATCGGGTGGGGTAAAGGTAATCTTGACCTCGTCACAACAGACGGTGAAGTTTTCAGTTTCGTCCTGTAAATTATGATCCGCTTCGGTGAGAGGCACCCAGCTCGTACCGTCAAAGTAACGAAATGCCAGCGTGTAGCCTTGGCCCGGCTCGGTAAGCTGCACGTCGATGGTGCCGAATGTTGTTAGACCCTTGCCCACAGCCAGGTTTTCCGTCGTAGCCCCCATCAAGATAATTGGCCCGTTCCCACGGGCCTGCCAGGAGATGTCTCGCCACGTGTCGCCTAATTGCGCATAGACCCGCCGGGTGCGTTCCGCCGACCGCTGCCACATGAGGGCACGAGAGTAGGGTGAAATCAACGTCTCATCCTCCAGCGCAGCCAGGAAGCGGGCC